>CALHID010000029.1 GCA_938030835.1 uncultured Actinomyces sp.
CGGTGTGCGCATCGATAACGAGATCAACAACCAGCGTTTCTCTGCTCCCACAACCATTTCGACCGATGATTCCTCTGTTACCGTCATGGTTGTTCCTACGAACGAAGAACTTGCGATCGCACGTCAGGCTCTCACGCTGATCTGACGCACTTTTTCCTCGCAATACGAGGCCGGGGCTGCCATGTGCACCCCGGCCTCGGCGTCTATCCACAGGCGTTGACACTTACCTTCAGCTGAACTAGATTGACAAATGGTAACGGCGAGCTAGTCCTCGCAGAGTGCCAATCCGCGGACCCGCGCGCGCACATTGTGCGGCGTGGGTTTTTGCGTTTGTTCTCAGTGAGGAGAAGGCATGCTCATTGCCTATATCGACGAAGTCGGCGAACCTGGAGCATTCGTTTCATACGACCATGCCAAGTTCAAAACCTCGCCGGTATTCGGATACGCAGGTTTCGTCATTCCTGAAGAACGGGTTCATGATTTTTCTCGGCAAGTCACGCAAACGAAAAGGGAATTCTTTTCTTTTCTTCATCCTACAGAAAATTACATTCCCACTTGGGAAAGGAAAGGTGCCGAGCTAGTCCAAAAAGGGGCGATGGAACGCACAAAAGGACGCAGGGAAATACTCGCGCTTCGTGATCTCTTAGAAAAAGTGCCCGCTGCCGGCGGAAGCCTGTTTTATTTTGTTCGCGAAAAGGCAATCGGTACACCCGGGCAGGTCTGGGGAAGCGCACCCGGCAGTCCCGAAACTCGGTCACGTATAGAAGAGCGAACACTCCAATGTCTTGCTGAGACGATAAACCGCCTGTGCACACACGCGGATTACAAGAATCAAAATATCCTCTTGTTCCAAGACATGATTAATGAAAGCCAACGAAAAGCACAAGTTGCTCGCAGTTATGCAAATATATATGCCCGCATGAAAGAACACCAAGAAATGCGGCGCATTTTAGAAGCCCCTGCATATATCGATTCTGAACTATCATCAAATATTCAATGCGCCGATTGGATTGCTGCACTCATTGGCCGCGCATGCAACTATCAGCTCAATTCTTCGAGTCCCTATGCGTGGGTTGGAGATACTTTCCGCGAGCAACTTCGCGGAAGCTTTACTTATGAATCGACTTTGCAATTCCATGCGCGCGGCATTGATAACATTCGTCATTCGGAGCTTCTCAGTCACAGCCGGCCCTTCCTCAAGTTGGCTTCCCAGCTGTCAGAAGATGATCGCCGTAAGCTCCAACTCATACACGCAAAAGCAAGCTCTCCCTTAGCGCTTGAAAAACGTCAAACTCATAGCGAGAAGAGCACAGATGACCAGTGATATTTCAACCCTTGCGAATTGGATTCATACCTCTCCTTCGACGGTATTTTTCGGCGGTGCGGGAGTCTCGACAGAGTCAGGCATTCCCGATTTCCGAGGCGCAAACGGCTTCTACTTCCACAAGCGCACAATCCCCTTGGAGCAGGTCCTCAGTATCGATTTCTTTTCGGCCCATCCCGAGGCCTATTGGGAGTGGTTCCGCGAGGTACACAAGCCGGTAGCACCCAACGGCGCCCACCGCGCACTTGCCACGCTCGAGGCAGATGGGCTTCTCGAGTGCGTCATCACTCAAAACATCGACGGTCTTCACCAGCGCGCCGGCTCACGCACAGTCTGGGAGCTTCACGGAAATTGGGAGCACCTTCTGTGCACGGCTTGTGGGGCCGGCTATCCCCTTTCCGCTATTCCCGAGGCCTTTGAAGAGTTAGTCCCCACCTGTCCTCGCTGCCACGGACAGCTCCGTCCCGATATCGTCATGTATGGCGAAGCGTTGAACGAGGACGTCATCAGTAGCGCCGTGCAGGCAATCTCGCACGCCGATCTCTTAATCGTGGCTGGAACATCTCTGGTCGTCTATCCCGCTGCGGGATTACTTAACTATTTCTCGGGTTCACACTTGGTCTTGATGAACGCGACGCCAACGAACGCCGACGCTGATGCCGACTTGATCATCCGTGATCCCGTTGCTCAGTCTTTTGAAGCTGTCATGAAGGAACTGAGCTAGACACACCTACCCGACTACGGCCTCGGAAAGGCGCAAGGCGCTCAAGTAGGCGACAATAGCCCTAGCGACTCAGGAGGAAAGCCATGAACTTCCATTCCCTTTACGACCAGGGCTTTACGCGCGTGGCGGCAGTGACGCTCCCCGTTCATCCCGCACAGCCACTGGCCAATGCCGAAGAAATCATTGCAGCCGCGCGAAGCTGCGATGAACGCGGCGTATCTATCGCGCTCTTCCCTGAGTTGTGCGTTTCGGGGTATGCGATCGACGATCTTCTCCTTCAAGATGTTCTTCTTGATGAGGTCGAGCACTCGCTCACCACCATCATTGCTGCCAGTGCGGATCTTCTCCCCCTGATCGTCGTCGGCGCACCTCTGCGCAGGGGAGCTGCCCTTTACAATTGCG
>CALHID010000030.1 GCA_938030835.1 uncultured Actinomyces sp.
CCCCGGGCGAGGCGAAATTGGACTTGGACGTGCATGGCATGCCCTGGTTACCTCGATCTGGCTGCTCAACGGTTTCATCTATGTTGCTCTGCTTTTTGGAACCGGCCAGTGGCGCCGCATCGTCCCTACATCACGGTCGATTTTCCCCGAGGCCTGGGAGAGCGCCAAGATCTACATGGGCTTGCAGATCCCTTCGATCGAACACTTCCAGCCCTATGACGCCCTGCAGAAGCTCATGTACTTCACAGTCGTCTTCATCGTTGCACCTTTGATGATCGCAACCGGACCGATCATGTCCCCGACCTTCGCGGGGCGCTTCCCCCGCTACGTCAAGCTCTTCCACAACCGTCAGACGGCGCGTTCCATTCACTTCCTTGGAATGGCTTTCTACTGCGTATTTGTCGTGATTCACGTGGCCCTGGTTTTCGTGGTTCACCCGCAGTACAACATCGCGCACATGATGTTGGGAGAAAACTACAACGACATCACTGCAGCGCAATTCGCCCAGGCTGTGACAATGCTGATCCTTGGAATTGTTTTTGCAATCGCTCTATGGATCGGCGCATCCTACTGGTCATTGAAAGATAAGCGCCGCGCACAGCGTCTGGTCTGGGGAGCAACCCAGCCCATTCGTTCGCTCACCCTCGACAAGATGCACTCTCGTCAGGTCAAGACAGGCACCTTCACCGAAGACGATATTTCGCCTTTCCACTGGGTGAACACTCGTCCCCCGACACGCGAGCAATCCGAGGAGTGGGTTGAAATGCGTGAGCGCGGCTTCGAGGACTACCGCTTGGAGATTGGCGGTTTGGTCGAGGAAGAGAAGTCCTTCTCGATTGATGAGCTCAAGGCGCTTGGCCACGTCACTAATATCACCATGCACACCTGCATGCAGGGATGGACCGGCATTGCAAAGTGGGAAGGCATCCGTTTGAAGGACGTCTTAGCTTTGGTGAAGCCAACTGAGGGCGCACGCTACGTTATGGTCACCTCTTACGGACATGTGGGACACATGTACGACGGCGGTCCGACGACTCCGTACTACGAGTGCCTCGACGCCTCCATGATTGACGATGATGAATGCATCCTTGCATGGGCCATGAACGGCGAGCCCCTGCCCGACGTCTATGGCGGCCCCCTGCGTCTGCGTGCTGATTCTCAGCACGGTTACAAGATGGTCAAGTGGGTTCACCGTATCGAATGGATTCACGACTACCACGATGTTGGTGATGGCCAGGGCGGTTCCCGTGAGGACTCCGGCCTGCAACACTTCGACGCACGCGCATAAAGCGCTAGCTGTTGATCCGGCCTGCCTACTCCACACGAAGTTAGTGTTCTGCCGCGACTTCATGTGACAGATCTAGGAGACCAGGCAAGCGGATGACATGATGCGCGTTGTTCGCAATATGGGGGGTGCTGCCAATCAAATTGGCAGCGCCCCCCATTACTACATACACACACTTCTGCAGTTTCCTCCGTCTTCCTGCTAAGCGATCCCCACTCCCCTACGCAGAGCCGGCCAAGCCTTGCCACACATGACTCAGGCAATAAACGGCCCTATTCCATCACTACGCGCCTATTCCATCACTACGCGCCTATTCCGTCGCTACGCGCGGCTAAGGACGCTTAGATTTCATTGCAAGGGCCGAGGGCGACCTGCGGCACTCGTATTCAGGCACGTGCAGACTCGCAATAAACACTGGTGGGCTCCATCTCTATAGATGGAGCCCACCAGTACATGTACCGCATTTACGCCCGAGACATTCCTCTTGATCAAGGGGATCTACTCTTCAGGCACTAAACCTCAGTTTTGAAGCCGCAGCTTCAGATCTGCTCTCAGGCCTGCTGACGACGACGCATCAGCGCAGCACCAAATACCAGTCCCAACACACCCAAACCAATCGCAGGAGCAGTCATAGCACCTGTACGGGCCAAGGGAGTCTTCGGTGAAGGAGTGGTACTGGTCGACGGTGAAGGCGCGGCCTCGGTCGTCGACACAGAGGGCGACGGGGTCACCGTCGTTGCTGGAGGAGTCGTCGTAGTCGGGGTCGGAGGAGTCGTGCGGAGCTGTCCTTCGACATTTCCCCAACCAACAGTCTCAACTTCAATCTCCTTCTTCGCTGTCAGTCCATTGACATCTGCGGTGTTATTGAAGGAGTTACCGATCTTCAGGCCCTCGGGGGACTTGAGCTCGGTGTAGTACTTGAGCTCGTAGATCGCGTCGTCATTAGAATTCGGGAAAGAGGCAACGAAGCCAGTCGGGGTTTCCGTCAAGGTGAAAGTACCACCGTTGATTGCCTCACCAACCTTTACCCGTGAAGAAGGATGCTCATGGTAGGGGTCGTTCTTGTAGGCTTCGGTGCTATTCCACTTCAGCAGGCGCGTACGCTGCCATGCATTTGGATCCGACGAGGGATCGTTGAAGAGCTTGTAACCGCCATGAGAGGTATCGAAGGTGTCAGTCACCGAGATGACGGGGGCTTGAATCGACTTTGCAGGAATATGAATTTCCCAAGTGAAGCGCTCGTTGTGTCCATCATGGAGCTGCCAACCGTACTTCCACGGGCTCGACGGCACCCAGCTTTCCTTATTCACAACAACATTGCCATTGGGAATATTGGCTTTGATCTCCACCTTGTGGTTGATCTTGAAAGTCAAGGACGCATCCGTGGTCGTCGAAGCCATAACCGCACGAACGTGGATATCACCCTTCGCGTTGACGTGCGTATTCACGTAGTCCGTGAACGTACAGGTCACGGTCTGACCAAGACCGAAAGGCACCGTGCAGTTCAGGGCAACGCCACCGGTCTTCTTATCGGTGACATCGAAGGTCGCGTTACGGGTACGCAATTCAGCCGGCAGGTCGATGGTCAGAGTATCGCCCAGCTTGACGCTCTTACCGGTGGTGTCGAAGGTCAGA
>CALHID010000031.1 GCA_938030835.1 uncultured Actinomyces sp.
AAGGTCGAGCAGCAACCACTCCATGGATGTGGAGGCGAGAATCGCAACCGAGTCACCCGCTTCGATACCGAGGCCGACAAGGCCGCAGGCGGTGTATTCGACCTGACGTTGAAGTTCCGAAGCAGTGATCTTCCGGCTCGCACCGACGGAGGAACGTGTCTCGACGGCGACCTGATCAGGATGAGCCGCGGCACGTGCAGCGAGCAGGTCAGGGAGCAGCTCGTGCGAAGGGAGCTTAAATTTCGGCTTGATCGTATACGAACCGTCACGCATGCGTTTCATGATGTCTCCGTTTCGGACCTGCTGTTACACGAGTAGACACTATGAATATAGCGTCTAATGGCGGCTATCTAGCTCAAAGATCGTAGTACAGCTGAAATTCGTAGGGATGCGGGTAGGCGCGCATTGGGGCAATCTCCACCGTTTCTTTATAGTTAATCCAGGTTTCGATCAGGTCTTCAGTGAAGACATCCCCTTCAGTGAGGAATTCATAGTCATTACGAAGTGCCTCAAGAGCCGCTTCCAAACTTGAAGGAAGCTTCGCGATGGAATCGTAGTCAGCGCTCGGAAGTTCGTAGAGGTCCTTATCAATGGGTGCAGCTGGTTCGATACGGCGCTTGATCCCGTCGATACCGGCCATAAGACAGGCTGAGAAGGACAAGTAGGGGTTTGCGCTGGGATCGGGAACACGGTATTCAACGCGTTTCGCAGCAGGCGAAGTACCAGTTACGGGAATACGAATACAGGCGCTACGGTTACGTGCAGAATAGACCAGGTTAATCGGTGCCTCAAAGCCGGGGACAAGTCGGCGGAAGGAATTGACCGAGGGGTTTGTGAAGGCAAGCAGAGCAGGCGCGTGCTCCAAAAGCCCACCAATGAACCAGCGAGCGGTGTCGGAAA
This sequence comes from uncultured Actinomyces sp., assembly GCA_938030835.1. Taxonomy (GTDB): domain Bacteria; phylum Actinomycetota; class Actinomycetes; order Actinomycetales; family Actinomycetaceae; genus Pauljensenia. The sequence goes on from CALHID010000031.1 coordinate 901, forward strand.
GAGAACCGTAGCCTCGTTCGTCATAGAAGAGAGGCTCGCCGTCCTTCCACAATGACAGGTGGGTGTGCATTCCCGAACCGTTATCACCGAATAGAGGCTTTGGCATGAAGGTCGCCGACAGCCCTGCAGTGCGCGCAGCGTTCTTAATGACGTACTTAAACTTCATCATGTCGTCTGCGGCAGTTGTTAAGGTATCAAAGCGGTAGTTGATCTCCTGCTGGCCGCCTGAGCCAACCTCGTGGTGTGCACGCTCAAGTTTGAGTCCGACCTCGGTGAGGAGGTTAGACATCTCATCGCGAAGATCGGTGAAGTCATCACTGGGGGAGACAGGGAAATAACCGCCCTTCGGCGCAACTTTATATCCGAGATTCCCGCCTTCTTCAGTGCGTCCTGTATTCCAGTAGGCCTCGTCGGAGTCAAGGGCGTAGAAGGTCGATTGAGGGCTTACTTGATAGCGCACATCGTTGAAGACGAAGAACTCTGCCTCTGCGCCGATGTAACAGGTGTCGGCGATGCCAGTGGAGCGCAGGTAGGCCTCGGCCTTTGCAGCAACCTGTCTAGGGTCGCGTGAGAAAGGCTCATCAGTGAATGGGTCGACGATGGAAAAAATAATGACGAGTGTCTTATTGGCGCGGAAAGGATCGACAAAGGCAGAGGTAATATCTGGGATCAGCTTCATATCTGATTCGTGAATCTGCGTGAAGCCTCGAACGGACGAGCCGTCGAACATCAGTCCATCTTTGAGGACCGAAGCCTGAAGCTCACTGGCGGGAATAGTGAAGTGCTGTTGGACTCCTGGAAGGTCGCAGAAACGTACGTCGATGTACGCAATTTCTTCCTTTTCGATGAAGTCGATAACCTCTTGGGCCTGGGTAAACATGGCAAACCTTTCCGCAGCAATACCTTCAAGAAATGATAAACCTCAGACCAAAAGTTTTCTAATGGCATACAGAGTAAGCGACACATCGGTACCCCAGTTAGGCTAGGAGCGTGGCTGATCCTTCGACCTATCGACCGAAAACAAGCGAGATCCCGACGGACCCCGGAGTCTATCGCTTCCGCGATGAACAGGGCGCAGTCATCTATGTTGGCAAAGCTAAGAATCTTCGAGCGCGCCTGACGAACTATTTTCAAGACCTCGTCAACCTTCATCCGCGCACCCAAAAAATGGTGACGACCGCTGCCTCGGTGCAATGGACGGTTGTGCGTAACGAGATTGAAGCGCTCACCCTCGAGTTCACGTGGATCAAGGAATTCAATCCTCGCTTTAACGTCATGTTCAAGGACGACAAGTCCTATCCATATCTCGCTGTGAGTATGGGGGAGCGTTTCCCACGTGTCCAGGTCACCCGAGAAGCGCGCAGGAAAGACACTCGTTACTTTGGTCCGTATACGAAAGTTTGGGCTATCCGCGACACCATCGAACTCCTGATCCGAGTTTTTCCAGTTCGAACGTGTTCTGCCGGGGTATTCCGGCGCGCTCAAGCTCAAGGACGGCCATGCCTCCTTGGATATATCGATAAATGTTCGGCGCCGTGCGTTGGTCGTATTTCTCAATCGGAACATCGCGCTTTAGCTCAGTCAATGTGTGACTTTCTTGAGGGAAAGGCAAGCCCGATCTTGCGTCAAGTTGAGTCTGACATGCGGCAAGCCAGTGCCGAGCTTGATTTTGAAACGGCAGCAAAGAAACGTGATGATCTGCGTGCACTGGAGACGGTTCTAGAGCGCAACACGATGGTTCTTAATGACGGGACTGACGCAGATATTTTTGCATTGGTCAGTGATGAGCTTGACGCTGCGGTGCATGTTTTTCATGTTCGTGGTGGTCGTATCCGCGGTACGCGAGGGTGGGTAGTTTCACGCGACGATGAAGCCAGTGAAGCTGAACTTATGGCTAGGCTCTTCGAACAGATCTATTCCGAACTACCGGATGTCCCTGAGGGAAGCAGACGACGCATTGAACAGGCGCAGGCGGTATCAGTCGATGACGTGATTCATACACCGACTCGTGCGGTGCCGC
>CALHID010000032.1 GCA_938030835.1 uncultured Actinomyces sp.
ATAGCAGCCCCAAACGCCAGTCAACGATGAATGAATAGATGAGCAGGGACACAGGTGCGCTGACAGCGGCAGCAGATTCGACCGGAGCGTGAGCGATGACGGTGTGGACATCGTGGGTATCATCCTGAATTGCCTTGCGCACAGCCCCCGAATTCGTCGAGGTAAACCACGCGAGGGGCGCTGAAGCGAGAACTTTCACCATACGCATGCGGACAAGATGACCGAAACGCACGTCCGCGAAATGAGTGACGCTCAAGGCGACAAAATAGATCCCATAGCGCATGCCAAATGCTCCAACGAGCCACATGAGCAGATTGATAACCTCAGCGCGGTCAGGTGAGACCCCCGAGCGCGCCGCAGCAAGAAGCACCTCGCCTAGCTGGACGAGAATGACATAAGGAGCGACTGCAAGCGCACCGTAGAGGACGCCAAGTAGCTGGGCGAGAGCCATGGATCCACGGATCGGTGCGGTAAGTTCCTTAAACGCCTTTTGCCCAGCCTTATGTGCGGCGCGCGGGTCGTCGATTTGCACATCGCTAGTGGATGAACCCTGCTCTCCCATGCGGGCTTTCCGCTCCTGATCAGTGACAGTCATTAGTGCTCTCCTTCGCAGGCACAGGTTTCATCTAACGGCCTGAGTGTGATGAGCCGATCTGCGCACGCCGAGGCAAACTCACCGTCGTGGGTGACAACGATGACGGCTGCACCTTCGTCGGCAATGCGTCGCAGGGTGGCAGTAATTGAATCAAGGTGTCTGGCATCGACTCCCGAGGTTGGCTCGTCGAGGATGACGATGGGGCGCCTCGCTGCGCGTGCGGCAGCGATGACGAGGCGTTGTTTCTGCCCTCCCGAGAGGCTCAGGGGGTGGCGATCACCTAGGTTTGCGAGGTCGAAGTCGGCCAAGAGTTTTTCTCCGGCTTCTCCGCCGGCATCCGAGGCGCCAATGGTTAGTTCGCCGGCGAGTGTGTCGGAAAAGAGTTGACGCCCGGTGTCTTGCATGACGAGTGCGCACGCCGCGCGCCTCTGACTGCGCGAGCTTGTCACGCCATCCAAGGAAATCTCACCAGAGTTCGGGGCCGCCAATCCACACAGCATACGGACAAGAGTCGTCTTGCCGACGCCATTCTCCCCGGCGATGCAACTGATCTCTCCAGCGTAAAAATCAGCATTAAATTCATTGAAAATTGGGGTGTCCCCGTAGGAGAAGCTCAAGTTGCGGCACGAAAGACGGGGAGCCTCGTCAGGCGCGGACCCTTCCCCGCGCCCTCGCGAGGTCACCCAAGTTTCTGGCGGCCCTGGATCAACGAGGGTACGCAAGCCAAGAGAACAGCGTTCTTCATCCGTCATGGAATAGAACTCCTCGCCGCTCCAACGCCTCGTCACCGCGCCAGCTTCCATGAGAAGAACCTGATCGGCAAGTCCCCTCAGGAAGTGAAGGCGATGCTCGACAACGACAATCGTCATGCCCTGTTCTTTGAGGGTGCCCAAAGCCTCACGTACATCAGCGATGGCAGCGGGATCCAGGTTTGATGTCGGCTCATCGGCGAGGAGGACCGGAGCGCCAGATGCCAGCGCGCACGCGAGAGCTACCTTTTGGAGCTGTCCACCCGACAGCGTCGAAAGCTTGCGGTCCATGAGCTTGTAGATCCCCATGAGTGTGGCGGCGCGCTCACTGCTCTCGATCAAGTCCGCACGGTCTCTGCCATAGTTTTCACCGCAGAATGCGAGTTCCTCTGCAACGGTGTCGCAGAAAAATTGGGTGCGTGGATTCTGGAAAACGGAGGAACACAGATGACCAACCTCAGTCAGGGGAACTTCGGAGAGGTCGCGCCCGTCTATCCGAACGGCCCCTTCCAGCTGCCCCGGAGTTATCTGCGGAACGAGGCCGGTCAGCGCCCGCATGAGTGTTGATTTTCCGCAGCCCGAGGAGCCACACACGAGGGTGAGGGTGCCCGGATGGGCAGACAGGTTGACCCCGCGCAGCGCATCGACGCGATCTCCCGTCAGCTCGCTGACGTAGGAGAACGACAGGGATTCAACATCAATCACGGAAGGACTCCCAGGTGCGCACAGATCTCGATAACGATGACGCCGATCACGCACGTCAGGGCGAGCGCGTCCCAGACGCTGGCCCTCAGCCGCGTGAGCGAGGTGGGGCGCGTGGGTCC
>CALHID010000033.1 GCA_938030835.1 uncultured Actinomyces sp.
ACTGATTTTCAGAAGCACTATGGCGAAGCGCGCGTTGGTCTATTGACTGGGGATACGTCGATTAACCCTGATGCCCCCATTATCGTCATGACTACTGAGGTCCTGCGCAACATGATTTATATGGGGGCAGACCTGTCCAACTTGAGTCACGTTGTGCTGGATGAAGTTCATTATCTAGCCGACCGTTTTCGTGGACCAGTCTGGGAAGAAGTACTGATCCACCTTCCTCAACATACAAAGGTCATTGCTCTTTCAGCGACAGTGTCGAATGCCGAAGAATTCGGAGAATGGATCGGCCAAGTTCGCGGTTCTTGCGATGTCATTATCTCCGAGACGCGACCGGTGCCTTTATTCCAACACATGCTCGTTGATGGAGAGCTCTACGACGTCTACGCGCCGTCACGGCGAGGTTCCGGGCAATCCCAGCGTTTGAACCCAGAGCTGCTCTACGCCTGCTCTCCACAGGGTCGACGCGCTCATCAGCGGCGTTTCCGTTCGCGTCCAGCGACTGTTATTACCCTTGACCGCGCCAATCTGCTTCCCGCAATTGTTTTTATCTTTTCGCGGGCTGGGTGTGAGGATGCTGTTCGCGAAGTGATCGCCTCGGGTGTCACTTTGACGAACCGATCTCAGGCAGAGCAAATCCGGCGTATCGCAGAGGAAACTACGGCGATGATTCCTCCCGAGGATTACGCAGTTTTAGGTATTGACTCTTGGATTAAAGCTCTGGAACGAGGCATTGCGGCTCACCATGCCGGTTTGCTACCCCTGATGAAAGAAACCGTTGAAAAGCTGTTTTCAATGGGGCTCATTCGTCTTGTTTACGCTACAGAAACACTCGCGCTGGGAATTAACGTGCCTGCGCGTTCGGTGGTCATTGAGTCGCTCCAGAAATGGAATGGCGTCGAACACGTACGCTTATCAGCGGGTGAGTTTACGCAGTTATCTGGTCGTGCGGGACGACGCGGTATTGATATTGAAGGCCACGTGGTTGTCAGCGGACGAAGGGATATCGCACCCGAGGAAGTTGCTGCTCTGGCCTCGAAACGAACATACCCACTGGTGAGCGCTTTCCATCCGACCTACAACATGGTTGTCAATCTTCTGGCACATTCAACACGTAAAGCAACGCGCAAGGTTTTAGAATCCTCTTTTGCACAATTCCAAGCCGATTCTTCGGTCGTCCATCTCGCCCAAAGCGCACGCGCTGTAGAACGTGAATTGGATTCACTTGGAGATAGCGTCAATTGTTCACGCGGGAATGCTCAAGAGTATTTCTCCCTGCGCGATCGACTCGCACGCATGGAGAAAGAAGCCTCACGAGAGCGTAGCCTCCAGCGAAAGGAACAGGATCAGGAGGTTTTCCGTTCACTGAAACCCGGGCAGGTTTTCGATGTTGGTACTAAGCGGAAAGCGCATCGTTATTTGGTCTTGGAGCTTCAGCATTCCGCTGGCCTTCGCCCGCTGCTTCGCACTCTGGGCGCCGATGCCCGCTTGCATACTCTGAGCGTAGATGACTTCTCGGGTGCACTTGAGCTCGTTGCGCACCTTCGCGTTCCTCCCTCCGAGGCCTTGCGTCGTCATCGTGGACGTGAGGAATGGGCACAGCGGATCCAGACCCTTCGATCTGAGCGCAAGGGGGGCAAGAAAGCTCTTGATTCGCTGCCCATTGATGCTGAGATTTCTCAACTTCGCATGGCGATTAAGTCGCATCCCGTACACTCGTGTCCACATCGCGAGGAACATGCACGTGCCGGTCACACCTGGGCGCGAAAAAATGCTGAGTACGAGAAGCTTCTCAAACGAATCGATGGACGCACGAACTCGGTTGCACAACAATTTGATCGAGTGTGCGAACTCCTTGATCAAATGGGGTTCCTGAAAAACGATCTCGTAACAGATTCTGGACAGCTGCTGCGTCGTATTTTTGGCGATCGTGATCTGATCGTTGTTGAAGCCCTTAGACGTG
>CALHID010000034.1 GCA_938030835.1 uncultured Actinomyces sp.
TGGCCGACTCCCGAAAAATCCAACACCGGAGGAATTCACGGTGCCAAACTCGGCGAAGAGGCACTTCGTGGCTTAAAGCTCGCATTGGGAGCCGATCCGGATGCTCACTTCGCCGTCGATGAAGAGGCCGTTGCGCATTCTCGCAATCAATTTGCTCAGCGTGCACAGGTACTACGTGACCAATGGAATCAGCGTTTCGAAGAGTGGAAGGAAGCAAATCCCGCGCGAGCGGCTCGTCTTGAACGCCTTCGGCAGGGAGCTCTTCCGGAAGGATGGGAAAAGGCCCTCCCCGAATTCCCTGCGGAAAAGGCAATCGCAACCCGCTCGGCCTCGGGAAAGGTGCTGAACGCTATCGCACCGGTGCTTCCTGAACTCTGGGGTGGCTCCGCTGACCTTGGTGGGTCAAATAACACCTTCCTCAATGGATTGACCTCATTCCTTCCGGAAGGAACGTACTCGCGTTCCTTTGAAGCTGATCCGTACGGGCGCAACCTCCACTTTGGTATTCGCGAATTTGCGATGGCCTGTGCGATGAACGGTATCGCGGCTGATGGTCTCACTCGAGTGTATGGCGGCACCTTCTTTGTGTTCTCGGACTTCATGCGCGGTGCGGTTCGCCTTGCCGCTCTCATGGACCTTCCCGTCACCTATGTTTGGACGCACGATTCAATTGGCGTTGGCGAAGATGGACCCACACACCAGCCCATCGAACACCTTGCGTCCTACCGTGCAATTCCAAATCTTGCAGTGATTCGCCCTGCGGACGCAGCTGAAACTGTCCAGGCGTGGAAGAACATCCTCGAGCAGCATCATCCTGCAGCTTTGGTCTTAAGCCGACAGAACCTTCCTAATCCCGCCCGTGGTGAAGGAAGCGAGCTTGCTGATGCTCAAGGTGTTGCCCGCGGTGCCTACATTCTTGCCGATTGCGAAGGCACTCCCGAGGTCATTTTGATGGCCACAGGTTCTGAGGTAGCGCCTACTTTGGAGGCTCATCGCCTGCTGGAGGCCGAGGGAGTTGCTTCGCGCGTTGTCTCGGTTCCCTGCATTGAGTGGTTTGAGAACCAGGACGAGACCTACCGCGAGTCTATCCTCCCCTCGGCGGTTCGCGCACGTGTGGCTGTCGAGGCCGGGATCGCGCTTCCGTGGTATCGCTGGGTTGGCGACGCCGGACGGATCGTCTCCCTCGAACACTTTGGCGAGTCCGTGGACGGCGCTCGGTTGTTTGAGAAGTACGGATTCACACCTGAGAACATTGCGGCACAGGCTCGTGAAAGTTTTGCTGCAGCCCACTGAGGGCATGGCCTACTGACTGGATAGGAAAACCCGCAGTAGCTGACCAAAATACGGCGCAAGGACACTGGTTGCCCAGATGATCGTCAGGATCACATAGGGCATCCAGTGTTCTTTTGTTATCGCGATAAACTCGCGAATAAAGGCCGTCGGGAAATAGTATGCGGCAGTTTTCGAACCAACCCCGTCTCCTTTGAGACCGACATGCGAAGCATAGAGTGCCGTGCGAAAGACGTGATAGTCCGAGGTGACGAAAGCACAGCGGTAGGGTGTCGCTTGACGCGCATCTAGAAGATTCTTGGCAAAAACGAGGTTCTCCATCGTTGTCGTTGATTGATCTTCTGTAAGAATTGCCTCCCGAGGAACCCCTAGGCGGAGCATGTAACGACTCATTGCCTCGGCTTCTGAAATAACCTCGTCACTCCCCTGCCCGCCAGAAGGAACCAAGATGGCGGAGCATCCCTGAGCACTCCAAAGTTCAAGTGCTTTATCAATTCGACCGCGCAGAAGGGGCGTCGGCTCTTCACCCTTCAAACCAGCACCGTGAATGATGATGTAATCAAAGGTACGTTTTCGGGGAAGCCTACGATAGAACCACGAATACACGAGTAGCGCAACAAAACTGAAGAAGAACCACAAACCGAGCACCAAGAGCAAAGCTGAAAGGGAAATGACGACCCTTGAGTGGCTTATTCCAATACCCACTGGAATTCCGATAATCCAGGTGACAATTGCCAACGCGAAAAGCGCGGGAAGGACGTTTGGAAGGGAGAAGCCCTCTCGCCGAATGACGATCCACGCATTAATAAGCAAGAACACCACGGTGATGATGGGTGCAAATGGGATTGCAATTCCCAAAAGAAGGACTATCCCGATGTCATTGGTGTAGATCGCACACGCACCGAGTGCGAAGATCAGCATCAACAGGAAGAAAATCGCATTCTTGAACTGTCGCGGCTCTTTCCGATAGGACCACGTAAAAAGAATGCCCCAAATTATGGCAGGCGAAAAGACCAGTAGGGCACTCATAAATCCACTCAGCATAAGCTCATGCTATCGCAGGGTAAAAAAATGCTGCATCCGCCTGCGGATGCAGCACAATGAAGAACGTCTTAGGCAGCGAACTTCATCAGCACACCCATGCCGATGATGCTCACAACCCAGATCAGGAGGATCGCTAAAGTGATGCGGTTCAGGTTCCGCTCTGCAACGCCAGAAGAACCAGCCGAAGAAGAAATTCCGCCACCGAACATATCGGAAAGGCCGCCACCCTTACCCTTGTGCATCAGAATCGTTAGGGTCAGCAAAATGCTGGTCAGGGTGATGATGACGATGAGTGTAATGTTCAGTGCCGCCACGTTCGATTTTCCGATTCTTTCAGAGACTTCAACGGTTTGTAGTCTAGCGAATAATGCCTAGGTAAGGCCAGCTGGGCACCGAAGTGTTGCGCACTTCGGTGCCCAGAGCCTTTAAAGGATCACAGCTCCTGGAAGCGAGCCATCGCAGCGAAGGAGTCTGCCTTCAGCGATGCGCCACCAACAAGTGCTCCATCAACATCTGGCTGGCTCATGAGCTCCTTGATGTTTCCGGGCTTTGCCGAGCCGCCGTAGAGGATACGGGTGGAGTCAGCGGTTGCGTCGCCGTAGTCAGCGCGCAGTGCCTCGCGGATCGCACCGCAAACTTCCTGTGCGTCATCTGCAGTAGCAGTCTCGCCGGTACCAATTGCCCAAATGGGTTCGTAGGCGATGACAATCTTCGCAACCTCGTCAGCGGTGAAGCCTTCGAGTGCTGCACGAACCTGACCGAGAACGAACTCGACGTGGGTTCCAGCCTTACGAACCTCAAGAGCCTCGCCGCAGCACAGGATCGGAGTCATGCCGGCATCGAATGCCTTGCGAGCCTTTTGGCCAACAAGCTGATCAGACTCGTTGTGGTACTCACGACGCTCGGAGTGGCCAACAACCACGTAGCTGCATCCAAGCTTGGTCAGCATCTCAGAGGAGATCTCACCGGTGAATGCACCGTTGTCGTGGACCGAGATGTCCTGTGCACCGTACTTGATCTGAAGATCATCGGCGTCAACAACGGTCTGCACAGTACGAAGATCGGTGAAGGGAGGGATCACCAGGACCTCGCAACGCGAGTAGTCGAAGTTGTGATCGGAAAGTTCCATGGCCAAGCCCTGGACCAGGTGATTTGCCTCGAGGTGATCGAGGTTCATCTTCCAGTTACCTGCCATCAAAGGGGTACGTGTCATTATTCAGTCCTCCAGTACTGCGATACCGGGCAGAACCTTACCCTCGAGCAGTT
>CALHID010000035.1 GCA_938030835.1 uncultured Actinomyces sp.
AAGGGGAAAGGGAAGGACAAGTAATCCAAGTGCAATGCAGCCCAAAGAGGCAATGAGGGTGTGGGCCAGAAGCGAAATGTGCAAGGCGGTCGTGAGAATTCCAAAACCTCCACCCGCAGCTGCACCCACGGACCACATCCCGTGGAATGAACTGATGATGGGACGTCGATATTCACGTTGCAGGCGCAAGCCCTGCATATTTTGTGCGACATCCACCAGAGAATCACTGCAGCCGTTCAAGAAGAATCCGCACGCAAGAAGCAGATACAGCGCGACTGAGAGAAGAGAACCGGGGGAAGCTAAGGGACGCAGAGTCGCACTCAAACCGATTGTCAGTACCGCGATTCCGATCCCAATTGTCAAAAACGAGGCTGCAATGCGTGACGTTAAGCGGTGAACAACCTTTGCAGCGAAGGGGCCCGCAAGGATTCCGCCCAGCGACGATAGAGCGATCGTCGCGCCGTAAACACTTGCCGAGAGGCCAAACACATCCTTGATTTCGGGGAAGCGAAGCACCAAGCTGCCAATAAGAAGCCCATTGGTGAAGAACAGCGCGCAGATTGCCACGCGCGTTTTTCTCCTGTGAGACTGCGTGTGTTCTGGCATTGTCGTCACTCCCCTATGAGTGCTTCGGATTGCCCTTCTTTGATATCTACCGGATAGTAGCAGCCATTTCAGGAAGGAAGCTCATCGCCTGAACAACCAGTCCGGATGCTTGTTCATAACCGGCGGCGCTGGGATGGAAACCATCGCTAGCCCAAAAGTCTGAAACCAGCTCTGCGTGTGCGACATCAACAAAGTCGACACCGTATTCCTGACAGATCCGCTGAGAAGCAGAGGTCTGCCAATCAATTCTGCGCGCGAGTTCGCGTCGGAGCATCGCAGGGAGTTTCGGGGAATGATGCGGCTGACCGGCAGAGCACACAATGATGTGATCGGTACGAGTTCGTGCCTGCTCAATTACCGCTCGAAGATCATCAAGCCAGTCTTCCCGGCTTCTCCTTGCCATCACGTCGTTGCTTCCGGCGCAGATGAAGAGAATATCGACGTGCCCGCTTACTTCGGGAAGAAAACGGTAACGTACGCGACGCATGGTCGACCCCAGTTTCGCGTGCGTCTCCCACTGAACCGGTCGATTGACCGTATCGGCAATTTTTCGAGCGATTCGCGGAGTCAAGGCAAGGTTTTGATGCTCTACACCGCTTCCGGCAACCAAGGAATCCCCAACGGCAACCAATCGCAGAGGCCCGGCCGAGGCCTCGGGAACGAAAGAGGAAGGAGAGACGATCCCGTGACGCTCGCCGGGCGCTTCGGGGGCCAAGCGAACAGTGCATTTCGCCCACAGAGCCTGAGAAAGAAGAAGAGTCTTGCGCACAGGATTCATCCTTCTAGCCTATGCAGACGCCGAGCGCGCTTCTTTTGCGTTTTTGCTCAGGTGTCAAAGTAGGACATGTGACCCCTGAAATGTGAAGCTCTACGGGTACGCTTAAGGGGTACAGTCCTGATCACAGAGGTGAAGGAGATACTCATGGCTGAGAACACCCGTACCGAATCAGATTCGATGGGAACCGTTGAGGTTGCCGCAGATCGTTACTGGGGAGCACAAACCGAACGTTCACTGCACAATTTTGACATCGGCCGTAATACTTTCGTCTGGGGCCGCCCCATGGTGCGCGCACTGGGAACGCTGAAGAAGGCTGCGGCACTGGCAAACGCCGAGCTGGGAGAGCTGCCCCAAGATATTGCAGACCTGATTGCGCGCGCCGCCGATGAGGTCATTGAGGGCAAGCTCGACGATCACTTCCCGCTGGTTGTCTTCCAAACCGGTTCGGGCACTCAGTCCAATATGAATGCAAACGAAGTGATCTCGAACCGCGCCATTGAGCTTGCGGGTGGCATCATGGGATCCAAGACTCCCGTTCACCCGAACGATCACGTTAACCGTGGCCAGTCCTCGAATGACACCTTCCCCACCGCAATGCACATTGCCGTGGTCCAGGAGCTTCAGGCCATGTACCCGCGCGTTGAGCAGCTGCGCAACACCTTGGACAAGAAGTCGAAGGAATACGCCGACGTCGTCATGGTTGGCCGCACCCACCTGCAGGATGCAACGCCCATTACCCTGGGCCAGGTTATTTCCGGCTGGGTTGCACAGATCGATTTCGCGCTCGATGGCATTCACTACGCGGATTCTCGTGCACGCGAACTGGCAATTGGCGGAACCGCAGTGGGAACCGGCCTCAATGCTCACCCTGCATTCGGCCAGCTGGCTGCTAAGAAGATTTCTGAGGAAACCGGCATTGAGTTCAAGCAGGCCTCGAACCTGTTCGCAGCCCTGGGCGCACACGACGCGCTGGTGCTGGTCTCTGGCGCGCTGCGCGTTCTGGCAGATGCACTCATGAAGATCGCCAACGATGTGCGCTGGTACGCCTCCGGCCCGCGTAACGGTATTGGCGAGCTGATCATCCCCGAAAACGAGCCCGGCTCCTCCATCA
>CALHID010000036.1 GCA_938030835.1 uncultured Actinomyces sp.
AAGAGACCAGCCATAGCTTTCAGGGTACCTGTCACATCCTGAGACGGGTGTGAGAAGCGCAAAGGTGACCGAGTTATAAGGCTCACGGGTTGGGTATAGACTGCACCCAGAAAGTGAAAGGATGGCCATGTCTCAACCCGTTGCCGGATGGTACCCCGACCCCGCTGGAAGCCCGCGCCTGCGCTGGTGGAACGGCAGCTCGTGGACCGAGCAGTTTCAACCGATGCCCAACTTTCGCCAGCAACCCATTCCCGCACCCATGCGAAGCGTCCCCGTGCCCACCCCTGGCGCGCCCGCAGCGCACAATGCGCCGATGCAGCAAGGTGGCGCGCGGGGAATCCCCGCACCCCAGCCTCGACAGCCAGTCCCCGCTCAGCAGGGCGCAGCGCAGTCGGACTCGTCCGCGCCCAGTGGCCCCCGCATGCCATCCTCTCAGCAGGCTCCGAAGGTTCACCCCAACCCCTACCAGAACACGGGCGTGACACCGGTCTTTTCGGACGACGAGGACACCCCGGCTCAGAAGGGAAGCGACAAGAAGGCCAAGGCGAGCTCCGGGCAAGGCTGGTTTATCGGCATGTTCGCCGCATGGATTCTCGTCGTTATTCTCGCGGCGACCGCCGTCTACACCGGATTGTCCTACTCGAGCGCGAGCAAGGACCTCGCCAAGGCCGAATCTGAGCATGCGGCCGCGCAGGCGGAGTACGACGAGGCGCAGTCCGGCCTTGAGCAGGCTCAGAAGGAACTGACGGAGGCCCAGAAGTGACCAATGATGCCTCACCTTCCGCGAACGTTGAGTCTTCTCCCGGCACGTACAAGATCATGACGATCATTGCCACGGTGCTGTGCCTATGCCTGCTCGGTGCCTCCATCTTCCTGGGCAGCGGAGCACACTCGCAGAGCACCAAAGCCGCGCAGACGCGCGCCGACACCGAGTCACTGCGAGCGAAGAAGAAGGACGCGGAGACAGAAACCGCGAACGTACGAACGCAGATCACCTCAACGAAGGTTGAGGGATCGGCCAAGACCTGGTGCGACGAATTCACGTCCGCCTACTCCACCCCTAACTCCCTGACCAATGCGTCAGGGGAACTCTCGTCTAAGACGCAGAACCAACGCAACGCGATTGCGCAGCTGTGCCCCGAGAAGAAGGCATTTGTCGAGGCCCTGCACGCCGCGCCCGAGAGTTCGTTTGAGAAGTCTTCGCAGACCTGCGAGATAACGGACGAAGGGCTGACGTTCTCGGAGACCATGACGATCACGAACAAGCAGCTGTCGGACCTCGGCGATATCGACGTCACGGTGGACCTGTACTACACGAAGGGAACGAAGCCGGCGAAGGATGCGAAGCCCATCGGCACGTTCTCCTTCACCATTTCGTCGGGAGGCAGCGCAACCTACTCGGAGAACCTGCCCGACCCCGGCGTACCCGGCGGGAAGTGCATCACCAAGGTGCAGAGTATCTGGATGAGCGGCTTGTGAGCAATCCCTGCCCTACCCACCACCGACCCAAGTCCCGGACGGGTATGTACACACATGAGTGACGGGACACCACTCCCGAGATGTCACCCCGAGCACACGCCGGACCGTGACCGCGTGCAGGACCTCGGAAAGGAACAGACATGAGCAGCCCCGCGAACGGAGCTTCCACCCGCACGATCAAGATCTTGACGGCCATCGCCGCAGTGCTGGCCCTGTGTTTGCTGGTCACCTCCATTTTCTTCGTTACTGGCACCCGCTCACGGAAGGCGGAAGCCGACCAGACGCGTACCGACACGCAGTCTCTCCGCGACAAAAAGAAGGAGACCGAGACGCAGACCACGGACGTGCGGGCCAAGATCGACACCGCGAAGGTCGACCAAAGCGCCAAGACCTGGTGCAACGAGTTCACGTCCGCCTACTCCAGCCCGTTGCTGCTGAATAGTCAGGCAAACAGCCTGCACGCGAAACCCCAAAGGCAAATCGATGCGATCGCGGAGCAGTGCCCTGACAAGAAGGCGCTCTTGGATGCCATCTATTCCCTCAAGTCCCAAGCGTTCGCCTCGGATGAAAGCTGCGAACTCGTCGGTACCGACGTGACGTTTTCGGGTTCGGTGTGGGTCAACGACGAGAAGCTGGCCGCCCTGGGTGACCTCGAGCTGACCGCGGAATTCTACCTCACGGCCGCGAAGGAATTCGGAGACTCAGATAAGCCCCTCGGATCGACGTCGTTCACGATCCCCAAGGGTGGAAAGGCCAGTTACACGCTGACAGTGCCGGGTAATGGCCTGACCGAGGGCTACTGCGGCTCCAACATCACGAGCTTGTGGGTGGCCGGCCTCTGAGCGGATAGTTGCCCACCATCCGTCCTGCGACTAGACTTCCTGACCGGGAAGACAGTTTTATTCGCAATGGGAAAGGGGCCCACGATGAGCGAGCCCGCACAAGGATGGTACCCGGACCCCAGCGGAGCGCCGCAGCTGCGTTGGTGGAGCGGGAGTGACTGGACCGACTACGTCGTCCCTTACGCGACGCAGGACCAGACGGTCAGCAGCCCCACCGTCCGCGCGCAGCACACCGAGGCCGACACCCGGGACGAGGCCATGGCCGCCTCACCCGACACCGTTCCCCTCGCGCGTGGTAACGAACAGGGCCACGCCCCCTCTCGCGGGGCCGACGCGGCGCCCATGCCAATACCGTCGCCCGCACCCGAGGCCACGACGAGCGCTCACGGCACCAAGGCCTCGTCAATGAGCGAGCACGAGGCGAGCGCAAGCACGACGGCACCCGCTCGCACGACCGGGCGATGGGTGCTCGCCTGCGCCGCCTCGTGGATTCTGGTCGCCGTCTTCATCGGTGTGCTCGTCTTCGCGTGGTCCCACCTGGGCGATTCGAGCCGCATCTATCACGACGCCGAGCAGCAGGCACAGAGCGCTCAGGATCAGCGCGACAACGCTCAGTCCACGCTCGACGACATCAACCGCCAGATCGAGGAGGCCGAGAAGTGAGCACCGCACCCGTGCCCCTGCGCGCAGCAACCGTCGCGGGAGCCGTCCTCGCCGTCATCTTCATCGTCTTGTCCGCCGCGGTGAGC
>CALHID010000037.1 GCA_938030835.1 uncultured Actinomyces sp.
TTTGGGTGAGAGATCGGGCAAAGTGTTAAGGTGGTTATTCTTCAAGCCTATATATCTATTTGTCTCGGTTGATAAATTACTTTCTGGTCAAACATTATCATTCTTTGAAGATTTTGTTAAGATCGAATACCAACTAAAAAGGTCAAGATCTTCGTGTTCCCCACCAGTTTTCCAGCTATGTACAACCTTACCAGCGGACGTTATTTCCGAGAAAAGGAATGGTTTCGGATTGTTCTTGAGTATTTCGTGTTCAAGTGTATGAAATTCCTCTGGTGCATTGTCTCTAGAAATGCAATTGTTGTAGAATTTGATCAAGTTAGTAATGTTTGTGTCCGTGCGATTTGTGATTGCAATCGGCATATCGTCTTCTCCTGGGTGAATGACGTTGCTTCGTAGTTGTATTCTGTCGCTAGCGTGTGGTGTTCTTTCTAAGATTCCATCTTCGTTCGATTGTTCCGCAAGGTCGATTTGAAGGGGGCCTGTGATGTTGTTTTCTTCAATCAAAATGCGTGAATGAATGTATGTGGCATCGATTGTGATATCTGCTAATTGGCATCGGTAAATGCGTAAGTTCTGTGCCACTGCCTTCCGGTCATTGCTTTCGTCGTGAGTTGTGTAGATTTGGACTGGCGTGGCATCATTTGTTGATTTGGATATGAACTTGCAGTTTGATAAGGTGATTTCGGGTTCTATCTCGTAATTCTTATATGACCTTAGTGTGATGGAGAATGTTTCTGACTCGTGCATAATGGTGGTGTTGATGTAGCGGCAATATGGTGAGACTTGAGGTAGTGATCGAATTCCAATCGTGGAATTGTTTCGCGTAATGAGTTCGCCAACGAAATATGCTCGTTCCCATAAGAGTGTTGTAATGGTTACGTTGCTTAGTTCGAATGTAGAGAGAAATTTCGACTGGCTAAAATCTATTACGGCGTCGGTAGTGATGTTTTGGATAAGTACTGGAGTGTGTATTGTGCAGTAGGTGATGTTGATGGGTTCTTTTGACCAATTTGCGTATAGTGACCTATTTATTTGGACGTCTATGCGCTTCAAAATTGTCTCGAAAATCGTGGCCTGAATTTGTGTATGCTCACGCTTGTCGCCTTCCTCCTCGATGCATAGTCCTTCATGGCGTACTTGGAGACAAAGGGTGTCAATGATGTGGCGTTGAAGCTGCTGTTTTTCTTTGTCATTGAGTACGGAGCTATCTTCTGCTTTGTCGGCAAGTTCTGCTAGAAGGCTGATTGCTGCAAGGCGGATTCTTGGATTGTTGCTGTCGAGTGTGTGAAGAATATGCTCGCGGCGCTTCCAGTACTCGTCTCGCTCTATCTGTTCGACGCGGATTTGTTCGCGTTCTTCGCGTTCAGCTTCATATTTGCGTTGCGCCTGTGCTCGATCGTCTTCCATTCTGGCGTTGTCATGTGTCCTCTGCTGCCAGGCTGATAATGCTAAGCCTGCTCCGACAATCGTTATGCATAGTTTCATCGCTTCTGATGAAGGCCAATGAGGGTGGCCTCCCCAGAAGATTGCGAACATGAGGGGCCAGCGCAGTAGTCCTTCGGCGATTGCTATTGGAGTCCACCAGTGCATTAGCCAGGACGGCATTGGGGTCAGACGTGCGGAGTTGTTGACACTCGCCCTCGGAGGTTGGTCGCCTGTAGTGATCTGAGGCGCTGTGGGTTCAGGCTCTTGTGTATCGTCGGCGGGGACCATGGTGGCTCCTTTGCTCTGGGTTCACTGCCTCGCATCGTAGCAGTCTGTCCAAGGAATTGGTCTCGACATGAAAGCTTGGGCAGCTTTGGTGTCAAGCGAATGTCCGGGAGGGTTCCTGGCGTTGCAGTGGGGTTGTGCGCAAGTTGTTGACGGTTTGTTTATGCGGCTGTTGCCTGGGCCGCTTGGTGTAGTTCGTATTCGATGGGGGATTTGCCGCCGAGGCTGGTGTGG
>CALHID010000038.1 GCA_938030835.1 uncultured Actinomyces sp.
TGTCTGCATGGTCTCTCCCGACGCCGGCCGTATCCGCGTCGCCGAGAAGTGGTCAGCAAAGCTGGGTGGATGCCCCTTGGCTTTCGTCCACAAGACTCGCGACACCACCCGCCCCAATGTTGCTGTTGCTAACCGCGTTGTTGGTGATGTTGCAGGTAAGCAGTGCGTGCTGGTCGATGACATGATCGATACCGCCGGTACCATTTCCGAGGCCGTCAAGGTTGTGATGAATGCGGGTGCCTCATCCGTTATCGTTGCCGCAACCCACGGTATTTTGTCCGATCCTGCAGCTCAGCGTCTTTCTGAATGCGGTGCGCAGGAAGTGATCGTTACCGACACCCTGCCCATTGCACCTGAGAAGCGTTTCGATAATCTGACAATCCTGCCGATTGCTCCGCTGCTTGCACGTGCAATCCGCGAGGTTTTCGACGATGGATCGGTCACATCTCTCTTTGATGGGGTCGCCTGAGGCCTCAAAACGCGCTATTCTGGCTAGGTTGCTCCGGCGAGGGCGCGAAAGCGCCGTTATCGACAGGGCTTTCTGTAGGGTTTTCCTTCAGATTCCTAGCGCCGGTGCGTGGAATGAACTATTTGAAGGAGGCTCTCATGAGCAACCCCACGCTGGTCGCACAGACCCGTTCTGAATTTGGTAAGGGTGCAGCACGTCGCGCACGTCGCGCCGGCCTGGTCCCCGGTGTCCTTTACGGTCACGGTGGCGAGCCCGTTCACGTTGATCTCCCCGCTCACGAGCTCTTCCTGGCTGTCCGTGGCCAGAAGAATGCTCTGCTCGAGCTGGTCATCGAGGGCAAGAAGCAGCTTGCTCTGGTGAAGGAAGTTCAGCGTCACCCGGTTTCTCGCGATCTGCTCCACGCCGACTTCCTGGCCGTCAAGGCCGGCGAACTGGTCGACGTCGAGGTTCCCGTTTCGATCATTGGTGAGCCCGCCCCCGGCACCCAGCACACTCAGGAAGAGTTCGCACTGCTGGTTAAGGCTCCTGCCACCGCTATCCCCGAGTCCATCGAGGTTGACATCACCGGTATCGAGGCCGGCACTGCCGTTCGCGTCGCCGATGTGACCTTCCCCGAGGGCGTTGTCTCCGAGCTCGATCCCGAGACCGTCGTTGCCACGGTCTCCGAAGAGGTCGTCGAGGTCGAGGAAGAGGAAGCACCTGCCGAGGCTGCTGAAGAATCTGCTGAGTGATCTCACTTCACTTAAGGGAGGCTTGCCGTTAGGCAAGCCTCCCTTTTTATTACACTGAGAAGTATGAATCGACTTCACGTCATTATTCCCGCCGGGGGTGTGGGCTCTAGGCTGTGGCCTCTATCGCGTAAGGATCGGCCGAAATTTCTGCTTGACCTTCGCATGAGCGGAAAGAGTTTGCTCCAAGAGACCATTGACCGTCTGGCTCCAATCGCTGCTTCTTTCACGATTGTCACGGGGCGTGCGCATGAACAAGCCGTGCGCGCTCAGATCCCCCAGGGACTCGACGTCACTGTTCTTGTCGAGCCTCAGGGGCGCGATTCGATGCCCGCTATCGGTTTGGCTGCTTATGTCATTCGTCAGCGCTTTGGTGACGAGGCTCCGATTGCTTCTTTCGCAGCTGATCATGCGATTACTCAACCTCAGGTTCTTCTTGACTGCGTGGAACGTGCGCTGGAAGTTGCTCAGAAGGGCTACATTGTCACGATTGGCCTGAGGCCCCTGACCCCTTCGACAGCCTATGGCTACATTGCACCGGGAGAACCCTTTGAAATGGAGTCTCCCGAAAAGGGATCTATCGTGCGTTCTTTCGTTGAGAAGCCTGATGAAGAGACCGCGAAGCAGTACTGCGAACAGGGCTACCTGTGGAACGCCGGAATGTTCATCATGACCGCAGGGACTCTTGCTCGTGCGCTTACGCGTTTTCATCCCGACATGGATTCGCATCTGAGCGCGATTGGAACTCAATGGGGACGTGAGGGCTTTGCCAAGACGCTCAGCGAAGAATGGCCCACACTCACGAAGATCGCCATCGATCATGCCATCGCCGAACCGCTTGCCTCTGAAGGGGGAGTGGCCGTTGTTCCAGCGACCGACATGGGTTGGACCGACGTGGGTGATTTTGACGCGCTTGCGCAGATTAGCTCTGAGGGCCAGGCCCTTCGGATTGATTCCTCTGGTTCATTCGTCCGATCTTTGACCGGCCAAAAGATTGTTTTGGTTGGAGCGCTGAATATGGCTGTCATCGCTACAGAGGACGCAATCTTGGTTGTTGATCGTAATCGCGCGCAGGACGTGAAACACGTGGTTGACCAGTTGACGCAGAGCGGAGAGGAAGAACTCCTTTAGGATGAAGACCATGACTCGACACGCGCGTACACACCTATGCGCAGCAACAAGCGCTTTGCTGCTTCTCCTTGCCGGCTGCTCCTCAGCCCCCGCGTCAAATGCTCAAACTCAACTGTGCGGAATTTCTGACGCAGCTGGGTGGGATAGTGCGAGCTCGCAAACTCCGGCGAAACGGGCAATTTCGCAGGCGGCCTCGGAAATTGGAGGGGAAGCAAAATTTGCCACCGGCGAAGGCGAACTGGATGCACTTCTCAAGGGTGGATGCACCATTGTTGTCTCCGAAGGCCAGGGAATGACCCAGGCCATCACTCAGGCGGCAAAGAAAAACTCATCAGTTCGCTTTATTACCGTTAATTCTGGTTTTGAATCAGCAAATAAGACTGTCGAGCCCAGTAACGGCAAGGCTGTTGTCTCGCGCGCAACCCAGGGCGCCTATATGGCCGGCTATGCTTCCGCAGGTTTGACGACAACCGGAACTATCGCCGGATTTGGTGGGGTTGAGACCAGCGAACGCCAAGCGCTGATGGATGCTTTTGCGCAGGGAGTTGACGCCTACAACCTCTCATATGGGACATCGATTCGCTTTGAAGGATGGGATACCACCCGCATGCGCGGAACCTTCACCGGAAACGATGATCCGGCAAGCATTAAGGAGGCGGCGTCCAAGGCGCTTGCTGCGGGTGCAGATATCTTGGTTCCCTTCGCAGATGGTGGGAACCAAGGTGCGCTCCAAGCACTTGAGGCAGCTGGAAATAACTTGGCCCAGCGCGTGGTGTGGATGGGGGATGATCTTCCCAGCGATCTTCCCCAGGTCATTACAGCGGTCACTACGACCACGAAGGACCACGCGACCGAGGCTATTACTTCCGCACGAGGAAACGATTTCTCAACGAATGCGGTTATCGATTCCCTTGATAATAACGGCGTGACGCTGGCTCCTTTCGCTGCTCATGAGGCGCTTATGACCCCCGAGCTCAAAGAATCCTTGGCGTCGATGCGCCAGCAGCTGCTCACTGGCAGCCTTGTGATCACGACCCAATTTGATCCCCTGTTGATTTCTCCCCGTAAGTGAAGGACCCCATGGAACACGCACACCAGAATTCCTCCTATCGTCGAGGCCCGGTGATCCTTCGCGGAGGAAAGATCCCCCGCGAAACATCCGATACCGGCCTGCTGCGCCCCCAGTCCTCTGCGGATTGGCTGCACGAGGACCCCTGGAGGGTGCTTCGTATCCAGTCGGAGTTCGTCGAAGGTTTTGGAGCGCTTGCCGAGTTGGGTCCGGCAGTGTCGGTTTTCGGCTCGGCTCGCACCCCTGCTGGAAGTGAAGATTGGGAGCGTGCGCGCTCTATTGGCTCCCTATTGGTTCAGGCGGGCTTTGCTGTGATTACCGGCGGGGGACCGGGAATTATGGAAGCGGCCAATAAGGGCGCGTGGGAAGCGGGAGGAACCTCCGTCGGCTTGGGAATCGAGCTTCCCCACGAGCAGGGAATGAATGAATGGGTCAATGTTGGAATTAATTTCCGTTATTTCTTTGCCCGCAAGACCATGTTCATGAAGTATTCCTCGGGCTTTATCGCTATGCCGGGTGGTTTTGGCACCATGGATGAGCTGTTTGAGGCTGCAACCTTGGTGCAAACCGGTAAGGTGCATTCCTTCCCGATCGTTTTGGTTGGGGGCGACTATTGGGGCGGATTAGTTCAATGGATTAACTCGACCATGAAGGAATCGGGAATGCTTTCAAGTAATGACCCTCAACTTTTGCACGTGGTCGATAGCCCCGAAGAAGCTGTGGAAATAGTAATTGGACACAAATAATTCAATACCTTACTAAATCACGGCATTCTCGGTAGAATAAATGTGTTTTTAGCGGTATTTAATACCCGGCGTTCAGAAGGGAAACGAACATGGCAGCTATGAAGCCGCGAACCGGAGATGGCCCCCTCGAGGCAGAAAAAGAGGGTCGTGGGATTGTCATGCGTATCCCCAGCGAAGGCGGTGGCCGTCTGGTCATTGAACTCAGCGCTGACGAAGCACAGGAACTGGCTCAGGCCTTAGCTAACGCTCTGTGAGGCACTCAGGGCTTCCTCAAGAGTCAGACTCCCGACATAGAGAGCCTTGCCAACAATCACTCCATCCAGATAACCTTCACGCCTCAAGGTGTGGATATCCTCGACATGACGGATTCCTCCTGAGGCAACCAGAAGCGTAGGTGTTTTCGCCCGTAGATCTCTGAGTAGGTCTACGGGCGGTCCCATAAGTGCCCCGTCTCGTTGGCGCTCGGTGACGATGTAGCGCTGCACACCCGCTTGATCTAGAGCGCGGCAGACTTCCCAAAGGTTCCCCGCGTCCCCATCAACGCCTCGTGGACGAATTCGATCGCCCTCTACGTCAATGCAGATGTTGAGGCGCCCGGCGAACTCAGCGACCAAGGTGCGGACCCGATCGATATCAACCAAGGCTTGAGAAGCCAGATTGACGCGATCAGCACCTGCCTGAAGCGCTGCTTCGATATCTTCCCCGCTGCGTACACCACCAGACCACTCGATGCGGCATTCAGGGGTGTGCCTGCCTGAGCCGGATGCTCCAGATCCGTCAAGCTCAGAAATTACCTCAGAAAGTACATCTGAGTTGCTTCCTCGCTCAAAGGCCGCATCAATATCGACCAGATGAATCCAGCGAGCACCCTGAGCGAGGAAGGAACGCGCAACCTCACAGGGATCAGCACTGGTCGAGTCCTCACCTCCGTCAGCTCTACGGTGCGTGAGGGCCCGGCCATTGGCGATATCAAGGGCGGGAAGAATATCCACGACTCAGTTGTTTCCGTGATTGAGGGTCGCTTGGTACATGGGTGCGAAGAACTCACTCAGCCGCACAAGAGTTTCGTTCAGCGCATCTCGAGTGCCGTTCTTTTCCTCTTCCACGATTTGCGCCGCATGCTCTGCGATGATGCGCACGATCGCTGAACCCGAGATCGCGCCATCTGCTCCCGCTTGGAGTGCGGCACGCACGTGTTCGGGTCGTGAAATTCCAAAACCCAAGAGAACGGGAGCTGCCGCTTCCTCACGAAGCTTTGCAACGGCCTCGTGCAAGCCCACGGTCGAGGCCTCGTGGTCAGCACCCGTCACGCCCACGCGAGAGACCGCGTAGACGTAGCCGCGTGCAGAGTGCGCGACGTCGCTCAGGGTGCGAGGCGAGGCCGATGGGGGAGCGATGTACACACTGTCGATGCCCGACTTGAGTGCTGCTTCTCCAAATGGATGCCCCTCGCGGATCGGGAGATCTGGAATGAGTACCGAATCGACTCCCGACTGCGCACAGAGCTCATAGAAACGATCAACCCCAATGGAGAAGGGCACATTCGCGTAGACCAGCAGACCGATGGGGAGATCGGGGTGTGAGTCGCGAATGCGAGAAAGGATTCGGAAGCACTCATCGATAGCAGTACCGGCCTGTAGGGCCCGCAGGTGTGCTTCCTGAATAACAACGCCGTCCGCAACCGGATCTGAGAAGGGAATCCCAAGCTCCAGAGCATCTGCACCATCGGCGATGAGCGCCTCGATGATGGCCTCGCAAGATGAAGGAGTGGGGTCACCCAGCATAACGAAGGGGACGATTGCCCCGCGTTCATGTGCGGCGCAGCGCTCAAACATTGATGCGTAGCGAGTCATCGTTCCTCCTTAGATGAACCCAGATCATAGGAATGAGTCCTATGGGTTCCAGAACCGGCACGTTCTTGTGCAACAAGCTCAGCGGCGCGGGCAACGGCTCCGTCCCTAGAGAAGGAGCCTCCCAGGCGCTCGCGGACTTGGTCAAGGTCCTTGTCACCTCGGCCGGATAGACACACAAGCAGGGTGGGGACGTGTCCCTCGCGCGTATCAAGTCCCTCGGTGTGGCCCGTATCCTTGAGCTCACGCGCCATCTTGAGGGCGTAAGCCAGGGCATGAGAGGACTCCATTGCCGGAATGATTCCCTCATGACGCGAGAGCTCGATGAAGGCGTTGACGGCCTCGTTATCGGTAATTCCCACGTAGTGAGCGCGGCCGCTCGCAGCTAAGTAGGCGTGCTGCGGACCGACACCGGGGTAGTCCAAGCCGGCGGAAATCGAATAGGACTCTTCGACTTGTCCCTCGTCAGTGCGCATGAGGTAAGAGCGCGCGCCGTGAAGAACACCGACCTTACCCTCATGGATCGCCGCGCCGTGGTGTCCAGAATTGAGCCCCTCGCCCGCAGGTTCAACACCGTAGAGCGCAACAGATGGGTCGTCAATAAAGTCAGCGAACATACCGATTGCATTCGAGCCTCCACCCACGCAGGCAATAACCGCGTCGGGGAGCGCACCGGTTTGCGCGAGGATCTGAGCACGGGCTTCGGTTGAAATAATGCGGTGGAATTCGCGAACCATTGTGGGGAAGGGGTGCGGACCGGCCGCGGTTCCCAAGAGGTAGTGCGAGGTCTTAAAGGTCGCTGTCCAGTCGCGTAGGGCCTCGTTAACGGCATCCTTGAGGGTTCCGCTGCCCGCGGTCACGGGGACAACAGTTGCTCCCATGAGTTCCATGCGCTCGACGTTTGGGGCCTGTCGAACAACATCGACCGCGCCCATGTAGATCGTGCATTCCAATCCCAAAAGCGCGCATACCATTGCGGTTGCAGTCCCGTGTTGGCCAGCTCCGGTTTCAGCGATGATGCGCGTCTTACCCATGCGCTTAGCCAACAGAGCCTGTCCCAGAACCTGATTACCCTTGTGTGCGCCTCCGTGGACCAGATCCTCACGCTTGAGGAAGATCCGAGCACCGCCACCGGGAAGGCTGCGAAGCTCCGTGACGGGGGTGGGGCGTCCCAGGAACTGATGGAGCAGAGTATTGATCTCCTCGATGAAGGTCGGGTCATCAATTGCCTGGACGAAGGCTTCTTCAAGCTGGTCCAGTGCGGGGATCAAAAGCTCAGGAACGTATTGCCCGCCGAATTGACCGAAGTAGGGAGAAAGTTTCGTTGGGTGCTCGGGGGTTTCTTCGTCGTTTGTGCCCTCCGTCTTTGCGCCGAGGCGCTCACTGGAGTAGGGCCTCCACGAGGTGTGCAGCGCAACTTCTTCGAGGAAATCATGGCCGGCACTGGGCTGGCCGCCTGTGATCTCCCAAGCTGCCTGCGTAGGATCATCCGATCCCGAGAGCGAGGAGCCAACCAACAGTGCGTCGACGTAAGGGGCAAGAGCCATCACATCATCGCGTGAATGAACGCCAGACTCACCAACGATCACTGCTCCCTTGGGAGCCAGGGGAGCCAGCTTCTGTGTGCGGGTGATGTCGATCTGAAGCGTGCGCAGGTCGCGATTGTTGATGCCAATAATGCGTGCGCCCAAGCGCTGAGCGCGGCGCATATCCTCTTCGCTGTCAACTTCGGTAAGGACGTCCAATCCCAAGCGATGTGCTGCCAAGGAAAGTTCTGTGTAGCCCTGATCGTCCAAAACGGACAGCATCAGTAGGATCGCATCTGCTCCGTGAGAGCGAGCAGCCGTGATCTGAATGGGATCGATGATGAAGTCCTTGCACAAGACAGGCTGGCTAACCTCATCTCTTACCTCATCAAGATCAGCGAAATTGCCGTTAAAACGGTCGGGCTCTGTTAACACACTGATCGCTGCGGCGTAGCGCGAGTAGGCACGAGCCAAGAGGCGTGGAGAATATGCACCCTCGATAATTGTGCCCAAACTTGGTGAAGCGGACTTGCACTCCATGATGATCGCCGGGCCGCTGGGACGAGGCTGGACGCCTTCCTTTTCGTCG
>CALHID010000039.1 GCA_938030835.1 uncultured Actinomyces sp.
TGGGCGCGACCGGCTCCGACGCCGCGATCGAGTCCGCCGACGTCGCCTTCACCGGGCGCGACCTTGGCCTGATCCCGCAGGCGCTGCGGCATGCCCGCCGCGGCCGGGTGATCATGAACCAGAACATCGTGCTGTCCCTGGCGATCATCGCCGTGCTGCCGCCGCTGGCCATCACCGGCGTGCTCGGCCTGGCCGCGGTCGTCCTCGTCCACGAGGTCGCCGAGGTCGTCGTTATCGCCAACGGGCTGCGCGCAGCGCGTGCCCACAAACGATAGGGGTGGCATCGAACGTCATAACTCAGACATTTGCTAGCGCATATCGATAACGCCAGTACCCACTTCAATATGTGCCGTCCGTGCTGCAACCGCAGAAAAAAGCGGCATAGGCGAAGCCCCCTGAGGCGCAAAGTGATGAACCCTGAACTAGGCTCCATTCACTCCCAGATCATCAGCAGCAACAGATAACTCGATTGCCTGATGAAGGGCATCGCGCCCGCTCAGTCCGCGCCTTCCGTCCCGTGCATAATGTCCAAAGCTCAGGAAACCGAAGGCCTTCAATACTTACTCTTGAGATTCAAGCCAGTGCTGCGCATCCAAGGCAGCACGGCATCCGGAACCGGCAGCAGTAATTGCCTGGCGGTAGGTGTGATCAACGGCATCACCGCAGGCGAAGACACCCGGAAGGTTAGTTGCGGTACCCGGGTCATTGACCAGGATGTAACCGGCCTCGTCCAAGGCAACCTGACCGGAAACTACGGCAGTGCGGGGAAGGTGACCGATGGCAACGAAAACACCATCGGCATCAAGAACACGAGTCGAATCATCAACGGTGGAACGCAGGCGAACACCGGTCACGGCCGAATCGCCCAGAACCTCTTCGACAACAGAGTTCCACGCGAATTCGATCTTCTCATTGGCCAGTGCACGATCGGCCATAGCCTTAGACGCACGCAGCTGATCACGGCGATGAACGACAGTGACCTTTGAAGCAAACTTCGTCAAGAAGGTTGCCTCTTCCATAGCGGAGTCACCGCCACCGACAACGATGACGTGCTTATCGCGGAAGAAGAAACCATCGCAGGTCGCGCAGAAAGAAACGCCTCGACCAGAGAACTCCTCTTCGCCGGGAACATTCATATGACGGTATTCCGAACCGGTCGCCAAGATGACACTGCGAGCCAAGAGGGTTTCATCCTCAAGGGTGATCTTCTTGATATCGCCTTCGAGCTCCAGCGTGTAGGCATCCTCGTAGCGAACATCAGCGCCGAACTTTTCGGCCTGCTGACGCATATTGTCCATCAGCTCCGGGCCAAGGACACCCTCGGGGAAACCGGGGAAATTCTCAACTTCAGTCGTGTTCATCAGCGCGCCACCGGCAGCCAGGGCACCGGCAACAACAACAGGCTTGAATCCAGCGCGCGCAGTGTAAATAGCCGCAGTGTATCCCGCAGGACCGGAGCCGACGATGACGACGTCGTGGATAGTTTCAGACATGATGTCTCCTTTTGAGCAGGTAACGGTTACTTCACTGACAATTCGCTGACCCACGCCCAAGCGCGGCCATCTTGCGATGTTGGCATCTTACGGAAGGTGATGCTGATCGCTTCAGTTTCCACGGGATGTGCCAGCTTAATGTCCGTCTTGGGAGAGAACGTCGTCGTAGCGATTTCTGTTCCCTCTCGAGGCGTATTGGGATTTACAGCACGTACCACACCTTCACCACCGGTTGTCGACGGATCCATATCCAAGGTGATCTCAGAGACCGTTGCCTTCTTCTCAAGCTTCACCAAGATGGTGACCGCGGTCTGGTCCAGGAACTGGTTGTAATCGAAGTAGCGCGAGTGCCAATTCGTCTTTGCGTCGCCGTCAATCATATTGACAGCCATTTCTTCGTGGTCGCCCTTATCGTTTTGCCATGACAACACGGAAACACTAGAAATGACGGGCTTCTCCGTCGCTGCCTGAGTGGCTTCCTGGGTGGGCTGCCCCGATGCCGAGGCAGATGCCGACGCCGATGAGCTTGGCTTAGTGACCGAGCTGCTGATATCGCTGTGCTTGACAGGGCTGAGGGCGGTTGCACCCGCCCAGATCGTAGCGATCACAGTCAGAACTGCAGCAAAGATAATCGTGGGTCGTGTGGGATCGATTCCCTTTTCGCCACCATTTCCCGAGGCCGAAGAACGTGAGTGTTCATCGTTGCCGTGACCGTTGCCGGAGTTTCCACGGCCACCGCCAGAGCCTCCGTTACTGCCTCCTCCGGCCTCGGAATGACCGTGACCGGAGGAGCGAGCCGAGGTGGCAGCCGCGCCAGAACCCGCAACGGATGCTGCAGCCCCTCCGACAACCGCGCCCTGGGCGAAACCGTGGGGAAGCGGAGCGGGGATACGAGAAGATGATTCCTGATGCTCAGCCTTAGCGGCGGCTGTCTCAGCCGAGGCCTCGGCAGCTGCAGCGCCCAAGGGGATACCGGCGGGCGCAGTTGCGTCGACGTCGTACATGCGCGCGGTTGCGGGCAAGGTCGGGACGATGGGGTGTTCGGGCTTTGCTTGGCTCATCTGGACGCTCCCTTGGGAACTGCGATTGCTGTGAGGAAGGGTGGGGACATTCGCAGGTGTGTCCTGCTGGGGTGAATGAGACGATGCCGCAGGGTAGCCCTCGCCGTCTGGATGAACAACATCATCGAAGCTTGGCACCGAAAGGTCAACAGAAAGGGGAACCCAATGTGACGTCCCTTCGCGGGGAGTGTGCTGATCCTCGGTAGCCATGGTTTCCTCCTGAGGGGACGGTGTCACACCATTATGAACGCTTTGCGGTTCACGTGTAGGCTGCGCGGCTGAAAGCAGGTCACATACCGCGATCGGAAGGTGTAAACGCCTGAGCAGGGGACGAATACTGGTTGAAGATTCTTGAGGATTGATCACACGCATTGCGATCATGTACACGATGGTGACGATGATGGCCACCACGCCGAACTTCACGCCTGAAAGCAGCCAGCGCAGGATCTTCGAGGACAGGGTCGTGTAGATACCCATGAGCCAAAGAGCCCCAAAACCGATACCGCCGGCGACGATCGCACACCCGACATAGGTGAGGTAGGAGCGCGTGATTTCTGAGGAATTCACGTAGCTGTTGCGCTGTCCGACCCAGCGCATGGCAATCAAACCCTGAACGATTCGGCAGACGGTTTCGCCAAGAGCCGCGCCGATCACCCACCAGCGCACGCCGGTTGCGAAGTAGATCGACCAACCGACAATGATCTGCAAGATCGTCGGAACAATGCCCATCAGGAAGACGGGCTTGGCATCCTCGTAGGCGAAGAAGACGCGCTGGCTCATCAAAACGATGCCCGTTGAGGCCACACCGGGCATGAGGGAGACCAGGATCAGCGCGTAGGAAGAAATCAATTCGGGGCGGGCGGTGTTCGTGACAACCAGCTGCATCATGGGAGCCGCGCCCGCCATGAAGATCGCAGCGGCAAGAACCGTCAGTGAGGTAATCAGGCGAATGCCAGTGTGGTAGTGCTCGGCGACTTCCTGGTCATTGTCGTCGGCGACCGCGTAGTTCAATCGCGTGAAGATCGCGGTTGCAAGAGAAACAGTGATGACCGACTGCGGCAGCATGAAGATCAAGAAGGCTGCCGAATACCCCGCCAAGCCTGCGATGGGCATGGGGTTCTGGTTCAGGTAATTATCTGCGATTGAAGCGATCGCATTCGTCGAAAGAACACCAACCTGGGATACACCCAAGGTCGCGAAAGTCCAACCCGCAACCTTTGAGGCGGAGCCAAAAGACGTTCCACGGAAGTGGAAATCAGGCTTGAAGGAAACTCCCGCACGCCGCATAGGAATGAACAGCACCAGAGCCTGGCAGACCACGCCCAAAGTGGTTGTGATCGACAGCAGCCAGAACTGAGGGGATGTGAAGTCAGAAATTGCGAAATCTTCGTGGGCGCCCCACAGAATGAGGAAAGCCACCAGACCCGCGATTGCAATGATGTTGTTGAGCACCGGCGCCCACATGTAGGGACCGAAAACGCCGCGGGCGTTGAGTAGCTCGCCCAAGAGGTTGTATAGGCCGTAGAAGAAAATCTGCGGGAGGCACAAGAATGCGAAAGCAACGGCAAGTGAGCGAATGTCTTGGCTGTATCCAGGTGCCATGATGACGATGAGTACCGGTGCCAAGAGAGTTGAAACGAAGGCAACTAGGAACAGAATTGTTCCGGCCAAAGTAATCAGTCGGTTGATGTAGACCTGGCCCTCGTCGCGTTTGAGTGCGCGTACGATCTGAGGGACCAAGACCGCATCAAAAACGCCCGATGCCAACAGATTGAAGATTGTGTTGGGAAGAGTATTCGCCGTTTGGAAAGCCGCGGAGACCGCGCCACCGGCAGAACCCAGGGCCGCCAAGAGCATAGCGGCTTTAATGAAGCCAAGGACTCGGGAAACCATTGTTCCCGAGGCCATCAGTACGCTGGCTCGAAGAAGTGAGCCGTTGCGGGCCTGGCTTTCACTCATTCTGATCCTCTACATCTGGTTTGGGTGAATCCGAGCTTTCCGGATGATCCGGGTGGCGCGGGGGACGTCCTGCATGAACAAAACCTCCGCTGGAAAGTGGAACGTTCACTGTGCCCTTTTCGACGCCGCCCATACCGGGAAGATGCGAAGACTCTTCGGTCTGCGAGGACTTCAAACGACGTCGAATGGTCCGAATGATGCCGCCAAGGAAGGCAATTCCGACAATGACGGTCACGACCGCAGTAGCTGCGTCTTCCCATCCCGCGCGCATTCGCACTAGGACTTTCTGGGAATCATCAAGAACAGCCCCGCTGGGCGTTGACACCTTATAGGTCACGCGAATATCACCCGAACCAATTGCCGTGACTGGCACATCCACATTCGAGGAGGAATTCGCGGGGATCGTGGCCGTTCCCGTGCTGGTCACGCGCAGGCGTGGGTCGCTGGGAAGCAAAGTCACTTCGACATTAACTGGCCATGGAAGCGAGTTACGCACGCGCACGGGGAAATTCGCGCTCTTGTTAATCAGATTGACGGCGTTCGAGGATTCAACTGAGACGGAGGACCTGAATGCATCAAGTGCCTGCGTATTCGCTGTGATCGTCTGGCTTTGCTGGTCACCCGCATCCGCTTGGAGCGCGCCGGCTACGGTCGAATTTAATTGAAGACGCGCGGCATCAACATTCTCTGTGGCATCGGCCAAGGGAAGAGCGTTTGAATATGCTGCGCTCAGTCCTGCCGTTTCCGAGCGCAGTGAGTCAGAAAAATGCGCATCCTCGACGGGGTTACGATCAATATCGGTGGCCTCGGAATCCACCAGTTCACTGAAACTGCTCCCCTTAACCCAGCGGTTATCAAGGATTGCACGAACACGCTCAATACGATTCTCGTCCAGCGAGGACCCGCGCTGAAGCGGAACAAATAGGGTGCGCGAGAAGTTTGGGCGCTCGCGAGTGATCATCGCGGTCAAAGCTGTCAGGAACTGCTGAGTATCCAGCTCATCATCAACGCTTTGCGCATCCCACGACAAAAGCTCGCTCAGGTTGTCGATTGAGGCAAGAGCAGTAACCGTGTCTCCAGACTGAGCAGTGTCACCTGTGTGGGTCTGGCCGTCGGACGAAAGCTGGACCTTGGCCATCGAGGTGAAGTTCTGCTCTGAGCTTGGCGCTAGTTGCCCGGGAGGAGCAATCACAGTCGAGGCGTATTTGCTGTTGAGCGCTTGGGTGCCCCAGCTTTGCGAGGCAGGCCAGGAAACATTTGAGATCAGTGTCGGCCCGGTGTTGTCATTATCTGACGAGGCCGAGCTTGAGTCCGGCGAGGGAGTGGCGCTAGGTGATTGCGAACTTTCGCTTGAGGGAGTTGCGTTCGAGGAAGAAGAAGCAGACGTCGAGGGAGAAGTAGACGCATTTGAACGCGAGGAAGGCAGGAGAGCCTTGACCTTGCTGACGGAGGTTGGAACCGAGGCGCGCGATGAGGTCAGGTAGTCCATGACCGCGTCATTGTTGAGTGTGGTTGCCAAGGAGAGGTCAGCGTCGTGGCTGGGCAGAGCAACCAATTCTTTCGTTCGCTCGAAGAAGGTTTGGATAAAGGCAGCGCGAGTATTGCGATCTGCAGTGATCTCGGCCTCGGAACGCGCAGTGGGCGAGGAGGATACACTGGGCGAAGCGGAGGCGGTGGCCTCGGAAGAAGAGGAAGTCGAAGGAGAAGTGGCCGAGGAGGATACGGAGGGGAAAGCGCGAGTTGAACTTTGGTCTTCGGGGACCATCAGTTCGCGGACTAAAGTATCTGAATCGGTCGCGAAGGTAACACCGGTCATCGATGCCGCGGACAGGATCGAATAGGAGTCGGTGGGAGTCTGCGGCGTTGATTCGGTCCATGGGAGCAGGACATTTGCGCGAGTGGGTTCAAGGGAATAACCCGAATCCCACACGAGGATTGAGCGATCAGAGCCGCGAGTTTCATCACCTTCAACGACGACGGTGATTCCACGCGGTCCCCACTCAAAATCTGATCCGAAGGGAAGGGATTCAAAAGGGATCGTGATGTGGAAAGTCCGCTCGGCGTGAGGAGCAATCGTTGCCTCGAGGGTTCCCGCGTGAACGCGTCGACCCTGCCAGCTCTGGCCTGAAAGGTACGAGGAAAGCTCCGGTGCGGTCACGGGTGAATAGGTCTGGACGTAGGCATCCAGGGATGGATTCGTGACGGGCTTATCTGACAGGTTTCGAACGACGCCCGATACCTGCAGGTTGTGCTGCGAGGTAATGACCCGCGGTTCCAGCCTGTTGATTCGTACGTCAATTCCCGAGGCCTGACCCGCGTCCCCCAATATCTGCGGTCGCGTTGTTGATTGGGGCGCGAGCGTAGAAGGAGAGGTGGAGCCCAGAGAAGTCGAGGTCTGTGCCCCCTGGGTTCCCTCTACGTGTGTGGGCAGTGCGTGAGCGCTCGCGGGGGTCGCCCCCAGGAGTAGTGCGCTCAGAGGCAGAAAAGTCAGTGCGTATCGAGCTGCTGGCGGCTTGATCATGATGCATCCCGGTAGAGCAAGTCCAAAGCGATACCGACAATGCGCCTTTCATTGGGATAGGCCAGCTCATGGGTGAGGTCGCGCAAGGGAACCCACGCGGCGTCTTCGGCCTCGTGATCAGGGTCGCCCTCGACGGTGATGGAGCCTGAGATGTAGCCCATTAAGTAGTGGTGAACGACCTTGTGAATCCGTCGATCTGCACCTGAGAACCAGTAGTCGATCGACGCCAGGTGACGAATAATTCGCCCGTGGATTCCGGTCTCTTCGGCGACTTCGCGCAGAGCAGCTTCCTCGGGAGACTCACGGCCTTCAAGATGTCCCTTTGGGAGGCACCATTCGATCTTCCCCGACCGATTACGGCGAGCAATGATTGCCGCATAGGGCTGACCATCGCGAACATCGACAACGATGCCGCCCGCGGAGGTTTCGGAAGAAACGGGAAGGAAATGGGGTGTCGGCTGGACCGTGCGCAAAGAAGGATTGCGACGCGGAGGCCGGGGCACTCCGGGTCGTAAGGCTTCAGAAGGCACAGTCATACCTCCACTTTAGGCGGGATTGGGGCTCTTGGTCAGGTCGCACCATCGGTCAAGTGGGAATTACCGCAATTTTCGTGTGTCAGAAGGTCAATTGGTGCCACCTTCGGCGCATGTCAACCGAAGACGAGGCCGTGGTGCGGATGCATCAAAGATGCGGAAATCATGGCATGCTGGAGGGGATGAGTACACAACTTTCGCGAACGATGGGTCAATCCCGCTCTCACGCCCCCCTTCCCAGCGGTCTAGGCGAGGGCGATCTGGGTCTATTAATGGCTCAGGCACAGCAGGCTTTTTCCCACCTTCCCAAGGAAATCCTCGAGCTCGGTGAAATTTTCGCCGAAGCTGGAGAGGAAATCAGCCTGGTCGGTGGACCGGTTCGCGATGCCTTCTTGGGACTCACTCCCCACGATTTTGATTGCACGACTTCTGCGCGTCCGGAGAAAACTGAAAAACTACTGGCGCAGTGGGGGAATGCAACCTGGGATATTGGCCGCGAATTCGGGACCATTGGTGGTCGCCGCGGAAAGCTGGTCGTTGAAGTCACGACCTACCGCACGGATTCGTATGAGGTTGGTTCGCGCAAGCCTGAGGTCGAGTATGGCGATACCTTGGAAGGCGATCTAACGCGGCGTGATTTCACCGTCAATGCGATGGCCATGCGCTTGCCTCAGATGGCTCTGGTTGATCCCCACGATGGCCTCGGTGATTTGGCTTCGGGCCGTCTGCGTACCCCCGTCAGTGCACTGCAGTCCTTTGATGACGATCCACTGCGGATCATGCGTGCTGCACGCTTCAGCGCCCAGCTGGGTATTGATGTTGATGAAGACGTCATGAACGCCATGGAGTCAATGGCCGGACGTCTTGAGATCGTTTCCGCTGAACGTATCCGCGCTGAGCTTGAACGACTCATCATTTCGCCGTGGCCCAGGCGCGGTTTGGAATTGATGGTCCACACCGGGGTTGCAGATATCGTTCTGCCTGAATTGTCTGCTCTGGTGTCGACTGTTGATGAGCATCATCGTCACAAGGATGTTTACCAACATACGCTGACCGTTTTGGATCAAGCGATCGATTTGGAAACCGATGCTGACGGTCCTGTTCCCGGTCCAGATTTCATTTTGCGTTTCGCGGCACTCATGCACGATGTGGGCAAGCCTGCCACGCGTCGCTTTGAACCCAATGGCACGGTGTCATTCCACCACCATGAATTAGTGGGAGCGAAGCTCACGCGTAAGCGGATGAAGGCCCTGCGTTTTGATAAGGCAACGATTGATGCCGTTTCCGAACTGGTTGCCCTGCACCTGCGTTTCCATGGCTACGGGGAAGCAAAATGGACGGATTCGGCCGTTCGCCGCTACGTCGCCGATGCGGGAGAGCTTCTTGAGCGCCTACATCGCCTGACGCGCGCTGATTGCACAACGCGTAATAAGCGCAAGGCCGCCTACTTGTCCGCTGCCTATGACGACCTGGAAGAGCGTATTGCCGCTCTTCGCGCCCAAGAAGAACTCGACGCTATTCGCCCCGATCTCGATGGCGATCAGATCATGGAAATCCTCGGTCTGCGTCCCTCAAAGGCCGTGAAGATGGCCCGCGATTATCTTCTGGATCTTCGAATGGAACAGGGTCCTTTGGGAGAAGAAGCAGCGCGCGAGGCACTCCTTGCTTGGTGGGCATCGGATGAAGTTCGAGAGATCGCCGCAGAGTATCAAGCACAGCAGGAACGCTGGGAAGCGAAGGCAGCCGAAAAGAAGGCACGCAAGCGTCGTTCTGCCAGCGAAAACTAAGCCGATCCGGAGCTTGCTTTAGGCAATACGCCCGCTTTCTGCGTAGGCTAGACACGATCACCTATGCTGAAAGGCTGGTTTTTCGTGGCACCTTCTAACGCAAACGACGACCGCGGACGTCGACCTCTTCCCTCGCGGGCCGAGGCCACTCGACGCCGGCTCGCAGAGCAGGCCCGTCGCGATGGAGAGGGAACGATTCCCAAGACTTCCGCATCCTCGACACCCTCCGCACCCAAGCGGACTTCCGCAGCTGCACGGGTCTCAGGCGGGACCTCGGCGCGCACAGGAAGCAGCAGCGAGGGTCGACGCACAAGCACCCAAGGCGCTAGCTCCTCCTCGGCAAGTAGTGCGCGTAAGCGTCCAACTCGCCCGCAAAGCGATCGCGAGGCCTCAGCAGCAGCAAGCCGCGCGCGCGCAAAGAAGGGCCCAGCTAAGGGCGCTAAGGCAAATAAGGGGAAGAAGAAGCGGAGCCTAGGCGCACGTATCGGCCGCGGAATCCTCTTTACTTTCCTAGGGCTGATCATCGCGGGGCTGGGAACCTTCTTGGTTGCCTATGCCGCGTTGACGGTTCCCCAGGCTGATCAGGTTGCGCTCGCGCAGACCACGACTGTCTACTACGCCGATGGCACCACCGAAATGGGCCGGATGTCGCAGGTCAATAGGAAGATCATCGATTCATCGACCCTTCCGGACTATGTTGCGCATGCCGTTGTTGCCTCGGAAGACCGGACTTTCTACACGAACTCGGGTGTTGACCTTAAAGGTATTGGACGCGCGCTAATCAACAATATTAGGGGAGGGGCACGCCAGGGTGCATCGACCCTGACCCAGCAATATGTTGAGCGCTACTACGTTGGGGAAACGACCGGTTACGTGGGTAAGGCAAAAGAAGCAATCCTTGCCCTCAAGATCAACCGAGAACAGTCCAAAGACCAGATCATCGGCAACTACCTCAACACTATTTACTTCGGTCGTGGAGCCTACGGAATTGAGGCCGCATCCCAGGCTTACTTCGGGCATGACGCAAAGGACCTGACCCTTTCCGAGGCCGCAATGATTGCCGGAATCATTCCCGCTCCTTCCGCGTGGGACCCGGCAGTTGATGAAGAGAAAGCGCGCTCGCGGTGGACTCGTGTCATCAATCTGATGGTCGAAGACGGCTGGATTTCACAGGCCGATGCGAACGCGGCTGAATTCCCCAAGACCATTGACCCCGATACTTTGAGCGGGCCAACAATGGAAGGTCCGACCGGTTATCTCATGGAGCAGATCCGTACGGAACTTGCCCAAGAGGGCGGTTTCACAGCCGATCAGCTGGCAACCGGTGGATACCGAATCATTTCCACAATCGATAAGGAAAAGCAGGATCAGGCGGTTGAGGCTGCCGAGTACATGTACACGGTGCGTGGGTGGAATGAAGACTCCATGCACGTGGCTTTGACGTCATTGGATCCCGCTACCGGTGAAATCGTTGCCGAATACGGCGGCAAGGACTACCTCAAGCGCCAGCAAAATGGTGCGACGCAGGACATCATGGCTGCCGGTTCGACCTTTAAGCCCTTCGCCTTGATTGCTCACGCTGAACAGGGCGGGTCGATCTACGACACCTACGACGGTTCCTCGCCGAAGACCTTCAGTGGCTTGGCACGTCCGGTGAGTAATGACTCGGGTGTGTCCTGGGGCCGACAGAATCTGGTGAATGCAACGAAGAATTCGATCAACACGGTCTTCGTTGGGCTCAATCAGGAAGTTGGACCCGCAACGACCAAACAGGTTGCTGTTGAGCTGGGTATCCCCGAAGACACCAATGGCTTGGATGACTCCTTGCTGAATGTTCTGGGCTTCGCGGCGCCTCACAATATCGATCTAGCTCACGCGTATTCGACCATCGCTTCTGGCGGCCAGCGGACCACCCCGCACATCGTCCGCGAGGTTCAAAACTATGATGGTTCGAAGGTTTTCCAGACCACCGTGAATCCGAAGCAGGTTTTCGATACGAAGACCATGTCAACGGTCCTTCCGGCGCTGCAGTCCGTGACCGCTTCGGGTGGTACAGCCGAGGCCGCCGCAGTTCTCAAGCAGGATACCGGCGGAAAGACGGGTACCTCGGAAGAACAAAAGACCGCACAGTTCGTTGGTTTTACCCCGAGCTTGGTCACTGCCGTTAGCATGTACCAGCTCGATGAGAATGGTAGCCCGGTGTCGCTGACAAATATTGGCGGTTTGGGCCAATTCCACGGCGGTGACTGGCCGGTAACCGTGTGGGTGCGCTACATGAAGGCAGCGAGCGCAAACGATACGAAGCTCCACTTCGACTGGTATAAGCGTCAAACCGCTACTCCGGTGAATCCTGCTCCGGTTGCGACGACCACCCCCACTCCGACTGAGGAAACACCAACGCCTACTCCCGAGGCAACCCAAGAAACCCCCGGCAGCGAGGTTCAGCCAACCGTCACTCCTTCCACCCAAAACAATGGCGGCAATGGTGGGAACGGCGGCGGTTCTAACGGCGGACGCCCCGGCGGCGGTGGCGGTCCGGAGTAAAGCCTATTCGGGTATACAAAAGCCGGGGCAATCCCTTTTGGGATGCCCCGGCTTTTGTATAAGCCTTGTCAGACTGTCACTTCACAGCCAGAACGCGAACCTTGAGGTTTGCGCGAACATCGGCGTGGAGGTTGACCGTCACGGTGTGGTCACCGGTGGTCTTGATCGGGTCGGTGATGATCACGCGACGACGATCGATGGTCTGGTTCAGCTGTTCCTTCACTGCGTCAGCAATCTGAGCGGCAGAGACGGAACCGAAGAGGCGTCCGTGTGCACCGACCTTGCTGTTCACGGTAACAACCGCGGCCTGCAGGGCGTCGCGCACGAGGCGTGCATCGTCGACGGAAGCGATCTCACGACGGCGGCGAGCTGCTGCCATCTGATCGATCTGTGCCTGTGCACCCTTGGTCCACTTGGTGGCGAAGCCACGGGGAACCAGGTAGTTACGGGCGTATCCAGACTTGACCTCGACGACATCGCCTGCGGAACCGAGACGTTCCACATCGTGGGTGAGGATGAGCTTGGTAGTTGCCATTTTTCAGTCCTTCCCTTCGAATCAGCGGCCGGTAGAGGTGTAGGGCAGCAGGGCCATCTCACGCGCATTCTTGATGGCGCGAGCAATGCGACGCTGCTCCTGGACGGAGACACCGGTGACGCGGCGAGCGCGGATCTTGCCACGGTCCGAGATGAACTTACGCAGCAGAGCGGTGTCCTTGTAGTCGATCGATTCGATCTTGGCCGACTTCAGCGGGTTGGCCTTCTTCTTAATGGGCTTATTGCGAAGTTGAGGCTTCGCCATGATGTTCTCCTTGATGATCTGAGCGAGTGAACGCTCCCAAGCATGTGTTCAGCGTGTGTCAGCGCGATGCTGACAAAGCGCTATTTAGAAGGGCGGATCTTCGGCGAAAGAGGTCGCAGCACCGGAATCGGATGTGCGCCACGGATCGTCTTGAGAGCCGCCGGCGGGTGCGCCATAGCTGGCCTGGCCCTGTGAGTAACCACCTTGGTTTCCGTAGCCCTGCTGCTGTCCGTAGCCGCCACCCTGGGAGTAGCCTCCCTGTGGTGCGCCTGCCGAGGCCTGGCCGCCCGTGCGGGTGACCTGTGCCTTTGCGCGACGCAGTGAGGGGCCGACCTCGTCGACTTGAAGTTCGACGACGGTACGACGTTCGCCCTCGCGGGTTTCGAAAGAGCGCTGCACGAGGCGACCGGTGACAATGACGCGCATTCCCTTACGCAGGGATTCGCCGACATTTTCAGCCATTTCGCGCCAAACAGAGCAGCGCATGAACAGGGTTTCCCCGTCCTTCCATTCGCCGCTTTGACGGTCGAAGGAACGCGGGGTAGATGCCACCGTGAAGTCGGCGACGGGTGCTCCGCTCTGCGTCCAACGCAGTTCCGGATCATTGGTCAAATTGCCAATGATCGTAATGACGGTTTCTCCAGCCATTGGATCTCCTTGGTGGGCTGTATGAGGTGATTGCTCAGGCGAGCAAAGGTCAGTGGGCGTCCGGACGCAGGAGCTTCGTGCGCAGGATGGACTCGTTCAGAGTCATCAAGCGGTTGATTTCCAGCGCAATATCGGGGGTGGTCGTCATGTTGATGACAACGTAGATACCCTCGGAACGCTTGAGAATGTCGTAGGCAAGACGACGCTTGCCCCAGATGTCGACCTTTTCGACGGAGCCGCCGTTAGCGGTGACCTGCTCGAGGTACTTCTCCATCTGCGGGGCGACGGTGCGCTCGTCGATCGAAGGATCGAGGATCACCATCAGTTCGTATTCACGCACGTTGATACCCACCTCCTGTGGTCTTCGCGGTCACGGTATTTCCGTGACAGGAGGGTCATGCGTTGCAATCACCGGAGTTCCACCGGCTTTTGCACATGGACACATGGGTGTCCATGGGACTCATTTCTCACCCGGGTGGGTAGAAACAGTCCAGCGTCAAAGTCTAGCGTTTTTTCAGCTTTCTGTCACTACCTGTCACCCGGTTCAAAGCGTGATTTATTCGGCGCTTTGAACAGCGGCCTCGTGGCGAGGAATCAGCGCATGTTTGGGCGAGAACCAGGTGATCCACGAATTGGTCAACGCGCGCGTGAGCATGTACAAACCGGTGACCAAACCGATGAGGACAGCAACTGCCTGAGTTTCTGTAAGAGCGGGGCGCGCAACAGAGAAAAGCCACAGTGCGGGAAGCAGAATCGCCAGGTTGAGGAATGCAGCCTTTGCCAGTGATGCCCCACGTCCGGCTCCGATCAGGACACCATCGAGCAGGAAGGCGTGAGATTGAGCGGGGAAGAAGACTGCGTTGACGATCACCGCGGGGATTGCCATGTTTCGCACCACGGCCTCGGAAACAAAGAAGGAGGGGATCCAGGGGGAGAGGGCAGCGGTCAGGGCGCCGATGATGATCCCCGCAAAAATTCCCCACCACGAGAGGGTGCGAAGCAGAGTGCGCAGCTGTGAGCGATCGCCCGAACCAATAGCGAAACCGACCAGGGTTTGCGAGGCGATCGCAAGGGAATCGAGAAGGAAAAGTGGGATTTGCCAGGCGGACATGACAACTTGGTAGGCAGCCAGGCCGTTCACGCTGATCGCCGTCGCGCTCCAGATTGAGGTGAGGAAGGCCAGGCGAATTGCGACCGAACGTGCCAAGAGGGGGCCTCCGACACGCGCGGATTGGCGGATTCCCGTGAGTGAGGGCCGTAAGGAGACTCCCAGGGTGCGCGCCGGACGAGCAAGGATTATGACCAAGCTGATCGCCATGATCGTTGAGACGATCGAGGTTCCAATACCGCTACCGACAATCCCCAGGTTGATTCCGTAGATGAGGAAGGCATTGAGGCCAATGTTCAGTGCCGCGCCCGCTCCTGCAGCGATGAGCGGAGTGGTGGTGTCCTTCATTCCGCGCAGGACACCCGTGGCCGCCATGGTGATCAACGAGGCCGCAAGTCCGGGTAGGGATGCGTAGAGGAAGGATTGGGCGTAGGGCATGATTTCGGGTGCTGCGCCCAATGCGTGAAGCAGCGGAATTCCGCAGAGCGCCAAGAGAAGAGCTAAGGAAACACCGATGATGGCTGCGAGCCACATAGCGTGTACTCCCAGTTCGCGTGCCCTGCGTTCATTTCCGGCTCCCATTGCTTGGGCAGTTTCGGCGGTGGTCGAGTAGGCCAAGAAGATCGACATGCCGTAGACCGTGTTGATCACGATCATGGCAAGTGACATGCCGGCGATTTTTTCGGCGCCGAGGTGACCAACCATTGCGGAGTCGATCGTGAGGAAAAGTGGCTGCGCAATTGTCGCACCCAGGGTGGGGATTGCGAGGGAGAGGATTTGGCGTGTCAGGCTGGGCTTTTTGCTGCGAGTTTGTGCGGATTCATCGCGCTTAGCTGGGGAAGTGCTGGAAATATCCTCGGATGCGTCAGTGAGTGTCGGTTTATCCACGGAAGTGGATTCATCTGTGGATAAAGCCTGTTCAGAGCACTCTTGTGCAGTTGATGCAGCCTGGTTGTGGATTGCGAGTTGTGACTCAGGTAAACCTTCAATCTGCGATTGAGACATGTCTTTTCGCTGATCGGCGCTATCCACTGATTGTCCCTCCACTTTTTATCCACAGACTGTGTACACATCTGTGGAAAGATCATACTCGGAAAATGGCGGCTTTCTGAGGAAAGCCCAAACTGAAGGCAAGCTGAGAATAGGCTTGTGAAAGACGCTTCATCCACAGGTCATGTGGAAGACACGCGGTGCTATCCACAGAGTATCCACAATCCGTCCACATTCGTGTTGAACTTGAGAGTGGCAGTGGCGCTCGCTTGGCAGTAGGCTCGCGTGTACGCGCTTCGCGTTTAACCCCCCCATCCACATGCGCACAATCCGCCTGAGGAGAGCTTCACACATGGCATCGGAAGACTTCGATCGCACCCCACCTCAGGACATCGACGCTGAGATGTCCGTCTTGGGATCCATGATGCTCTCCAAGGAAGCTATTGCCGATGTCACCGAGGAAATTCGAGGGTCGGATTACTACAAACCCGCTCACGAAATCATCCACAACACGATCATTGATCTGATGGGGCGCGGAGAACCCGCAGATGCCGTGACGGTGGTCGGTGAACTGCAAAGGCAGGGCGACCTGTCCAGGGTTGGCGGGGCCTCGTATATCCACAGCCTGATCGCATCGGTTCCTACCGCAGCAAACGCGGGCTACTACGCGCGAATCGTGAAAGAGCGAGCAATCTTGCGTCGCCTCGTCACTGCGGGCACGCGAGTCGTCCAACTCGGTTACGCGGACGCCGGTGGCGATGTCGATGAAATCGTCGACAAAGCCCAGGCGGAGATCTTCGCCGTCGCAGAACGCCAAGCGCAAACCGACTATGTGTCGATGGCCGAGATGTCCGAAAACATCCTCACCGAGCTCGAAAAGATCGAACTCAACCAGGGCAAGGTCGCCGGCGTCCCCACCGGATTTGTCGACCTTGATCGAATGACCGGTGGTCTGCGAGGCGGGCAGATGATCATCGTTGCGGCGCGTCCTGCGATGGGTAAGTCCACGCTGGCACTTGATTTTTGCCGCTCCGCCTCCATCAAGCACGACATCACATCGGTCATCTTCTCGCTGGAAATGTCCCAAAACGACATCGCCATGCGTATGCTCTCCGCCGAGTCCTCGGTCTTCATGAGCAAGATGATGAAGGGCGAGATGACCGAACGCGATTGGCGCAAGGTTTCGGAAACGACGGGGAAGATCTCCGAAGCCCCGATCTTCGTCGACGATTCAGCGAATGTCACCATGACCGAGATTCGCTCGAAATGCTACCGACTCAAGCAGCAGCACAATCTGGGCCTGGTCGTCGTGGACTACCTCCAGCTCATGACAACGGGTAAGCAGGTTGAATCGCGACAGCAGGAAGTTTCAGTTCTGTCGCGAAACCTCAAGCTTCTTGCGAAGGACCTGGATATTCCGGTTGTTGCTGTCGCCCAGCTGAACCGTGGTCCCGAAGCGCGAACCGACAAGAAGCCAATGATGAGTGACCTGCGTGAATCCGGTTCGCTGGAACAGGACGCGGATATCATCATGCTTTTGCATCGTCCCGAATACTACAATTCTGAAGATCGTCCGGGTGAAGCCGATATTATTTTGGCCAAGCATCGTAACGGTGAAACGGGAACTATTCGCGTGCTTTTCCAGGGGCACATGGCTCGCTTTGCGAACTTTACTTCGCGCGAAGAACCTGTGTAGTTTGAAGAGTCAGGAGGGATATGTACGACTTAAACGCTTTCACGCCTGCACAAGCAGCTGATCCCTCTTTACCTGCCGAACTGATTGCGCAACTTGCCGCCGCACGCCCTGACCTGCATGCCGTGCTCTTGGAAAACCCGAGCATGTATCCGCAGCTGCGCCAGTGGATTATTGATACGAATGCTCAGCGCGAGCCCCAGTTCGTCTACGGCTCGGGAGTTGCCGCGCCAAGTGGAGTATTTCCCTCGCAGCCTCAAGCTGACTACTTCCCAGTCCCCGGAAGTGGCCCTGCGCCGCAGACTCAGGTCTCGCCGCAGAGCGAGGCACCGGTCCCAGGACAGTACGCCTCGGCGCAGGTTCAGGCGCCGGCCTCGGCAGTGGGGGAAGCAGTGGACTGGAGCTGGGCACAACCGCGCCAAAGCGGGCCACTTCAAGACCTCGAGGCCTTTGCGAATGGCAAGCGCGTGCGCGAACCCGGACAGGGAAGGGGCGGCTCCGCTCTTGCGTGGGGAATTGGGGCGTTTATTGCGCTCTGCGCGGGCGTGATCGCTATTGTTTGGAGCGGCGTACTTTAAGCAGACCGTCCACGCTGAGCAAGGCCAGTGCGACCCAGACGATGCCGGTTGCAATCCAGCGCGTGGGCTCCATGTGCTCGTGGAAAATACACACGCCGATGATCAGCTGAATGCTGGGCGAGATGTACTGCAAGAACCCCAGAAGTCCAAGAGGTAGGCCCTGGGAGGCTTTGGCGAAAGTGAGCAGCGGGATGACGGTGAGGATTCCCGAACCAATCAGAAGAGCCAGGTGAAGCTGCCAGGCCATAGCTCCGTCTCCCAAGCGAGCAAGCGCGTGGAACGATGTTGCCTGGTGCGCGGCAAGGTAGATGTAGTAACCCAGAAGAATTGGGATGACCACGGCAGTTTCGATCGTCATTCCATCAAGGGGACGGACCTTGAGCGCGACCTGTTTCTTCACAAGGGAATACAGGCCAAATGACGCGGGTAGGGCCAGTGAGATCCACGGCAAGCGCCCAAGGCCGACAATAATGACCGCAACAGCGATCACGCCCAAAACTAATGCGA
The DNA here is from genome assembly GCA_938030835.1 of uncultured Actinomyces sp. Taxonomy (GTDB): domain Bacteria; phylum Actinomycetota; class Actinomycetes; order Actinomycetales; family Actinomycetaceae; genus Pauljensenia. The sequence continues at coordinate 18,222 of CALHID010000039.1, forward strand.
CCCCCTGAAGGCGCGAGATTTTCTCGCGCAAGACGATCATGCCCAGGGCAACGGTCAATAGGGGGTTGATGTAATAGCCCAGTGCGGCGTCGGTCGTGTGTCCAATGAGCACTGCGTATATATAGGTCGTCCAGTTGATGACGACAAGGAATCCCGCTGCGACCAGAGGCCATGCGATTGAGGGGTCGTGGACAATGCGCCACACTCGCGGCAGTGAGCGGGTCAATGCCAAGGTGATGAAGCAGGCAAGGAAGGCCCACAGCGCGCGGTGGACGATGATCTCTAGGGAACCTGCGGGATCAAGAAGGTGGAAATAGAGCGGGAAGAAACCCCATAAGACATGGGTACCAATACCTAGTGCAAGGTACTTACCGAAGTGCTCGTGTCGTGTGGGATGTTCGCTGGCCATAAATGCAGGGTATCGGTTTGGGTAGGGAGGTGCCCGGTGGCGCGTTCGATTTTTGTGTGGGCTACCCTGATGGCATGTTCATTCGCCCTGCCACTACTAATGATGTGGATTTCATCGAGTCTGCTTTTGATCATGCTCGGGAATTCATGCGGGCGAACGGTAACCCGACGCAGTGGCCCAGCGATTACCCCAACCGCAGTGATGCGCTCAGGGATATTGAAAGAGGCGAGTGCTTCCTTGTTTGTGATGAACAGGGGCCTTTGGCAGTGTTTAGTTTCGCTCGCGGGCCGGAAGAGGAGTATTCCCAGATTGATGGGGCCTGGCACTTCGATGATGAGTATGGCGTGATCCATCGCCTTGCCAGCGTCCGAGGCCGTGGGGTCACTCGCGTGGTCATGGACTTTTGCGCGGGGCGAGTTCCGTATTTGCGCTGTGATACGCACCTTGATAATGCGCCGATGCGTCGAGCGCTGGAGGCTTATGGCTTTGAGCCGTGCGGGATGATTGCGGTACGAGGCCAGTGCCCGCGAATTGCCTACGATGGGTTGTTTTCTCAAATATCGAAATAGTATTGAGTAATTACTTGCTGAATCAGCTTTCTTCGTTAGGCTGAGGTTGACCTCAACGACGGCGAGGAGGTGTGGTGATGTCTGATTCGCAATCCGCGCGTGGAGTACGGGGACGGCGCATGAAGTTTTTTTGGCGTGTGGTTGTGGTGCTTGTGTGCGCTGTTGTGGGTTTTTTTGTGTTTTCGTTTTATGCGTTGTTGCATGATGATGGTTTGCCGTCGATGGATGGGCGTCTTCCTTTGGAGAAGCGTGTGTCGATTGAGGCGTTTCAGCGTGATGTGGAGCCGCATATTCTCTCTGCCCGGCAGGCACTGTTTGAAAATACCGGTGGAGTACGTCCCTATTCGGAGGGCAGTAGGATAAGTACGGCTGTGGGTGAGTCGTGGACTTTGTATAGTCAGAACACCGATGGGGCTAAAGTGTCTGTGGACGCAGTCTACGAGGTCATGCGTGATTATGTGGAACCGCAAGGTTACGTGCTTGCTTTAGATAGTATGAGCAAGGATGGTAGGCATGTCTTTGTCTGGCGCGACTATGACAATGGCGGAACAGTCGATGTGAATATCAATGGGGATTGGACGAGTTTTGCTTATGAGAGTGGGGCTCGTCCTTCTGATGGTTCTGTGCCTGATCCGCGGGTGTTGATTCCTAATGATTCTCGGGATATTGCTGGATACGTGAGTGATAGTCTTCCCAGCGTTCGGTATTTGGATGGGGATGCACCTGAATTTCCAGAGACTGATGGCAGTGAGTTGGAGAAAGAACGTCAGTCGATTGAGGTGTTTGAGCGTGAGGTTGAGCCGGGGATTTTGAGTTTCAGAGACGAAATCGTTGGTGATTCACCGTATTACGTGGCTCGTAGCAGCCCCAGCAAGATGGAAACGAGGGAGAGCTATCCCGCTCCAGAGTATTGGCTTGAGAGTCAGCGTGTTCAGTGTGGTCCGCGTGATGTGGGGCGGGTTATTGAGATGGGGAATGCTCATTTGAATCCGCTGGGTTTTGTGTTGGTGTATGACTATGCCAGTTCGGTACCTGGGGTCGGTCACTATCTTGCGTGGAAGGATGAGAAGAATGGTGGGATTGTGACCGTTATTCTTCGCCAGGAGAACACGGAATTTAGTTATGAGATTGGGGCTCGTCCTTCTGATGGTTCTGTTTCTGACCCGACGGTGTTGATTCCTAACGACCACCGCGACCTACCAGACCCCCTCGCGTAGCCGCGGCTGCGGCCTCGGCTATTCCCTAATACCGACGTGAATGGTGGGAATGTAGACCGGTATGGCCAGTGACGCAAGAAGCTCCTCAAGGCTACTGCGTAAAACCCCTAGATCTGCATAGTGCATTCCCTGATGCGCTTCGCCTGGAAGACGAGAGGGAAGATAGCGCAAAACCTCGTACTGATCGCCTTCATAGTCCGTATACAATCCGGTTTCGACGAAGCCATTGCGCTGATAGAAGGCCAGTCGCCTTTCGCGCTGATGGAAATTAGAGGCATCGGTAGTCATTGGCTCGATTTCCAAAGCAATGGCAAAACCGGGGAAATGCTCCTTCAACTGGTCAAGAATTCGTGTTCCATATCCCCGCGAGCGAACCGCGGGATTCGTCGCTAAAAACACGACAAAAAGCAAATCATCTGAGTGAATAGTGAAAGTCACTCCGCAAAAGCCCAAGGGCTCTTCCGGATCAAAATACGCAGTGAAATCAATAGAACGGCGTAGTGCAAGCGCATTCATCACCCATTCAGGAATGAGTTCGGCGGGTGGAAAGGCCTCGGCAAGGAGGCGACGAACCTGCGGGTAGAAGTGGGGATGACGGCGGACGGGCAAAGCGATAAGAGATGACTCGCTTGAACTCACCCTTCCATACTAAATTTCACCCGCATCGGCTGCCTCATGACAATTGTCATGTGAAACTTCGTAAAAACGACACTGTTGTCGATGTCCCTCACATGCTTGACTTAAAGCATGAACACGGACACTCAAACCACGACCCCAGTGATCCTTGCGAAAGACCTGGTGAAGACCTACGGGAATGTGCACGCACTCAAGGGCATGAACCTGCGCGTTGATTCCGGTGAAATCGTTGCTTTCCTTGGCCGAAATGGCGCTGGAAAAAGCACAACAATTGACATCATTCTTGGCCTTCAACAGGCAGATAGCGGAAGCGTTGAAGTTTTCGGCATGAGTGCCAAAGAAGCAATCCGCCGCGGCCTGATCGGTGTTGTTCTTCAATCGGGTTCGCTTCCTGGTGACTACAGCGTCGCAGAAATCCTCAAACTCTTCTCGCGCGTCTACAAGCGCACCCAGTCCATTGACCCCCTTGTCGAGGAAACCCACCTTGGTCACCTTCTTGGCTGCAAAATCCGCAAGCTCTCCGGTGGTGAGCAGAAACGCGTCCGCCTAGCAATGGCACTAATTCCTGACCCAGAACTCATCATTCTCGACGAACCGACCGCCGGATTGGACGTCACCATGCGCAAGGAGTTCTGGGATCTCATGAGCACCCAGGCCTCGAAAGGCAAGACGATCCTTTTCGCCACCCACTACCTGGCCGAGGCGCAGGACTACGCTCAGCGTACGGTCATCGTCAATGCGGGCCGCGTGAGCGCCGACGCCCCCACCGAAGAAATCCGCCGAGCGCACTCGTCGACGCGCCTTGCCTTCTCTATTCCTTCTTCCTCTCTTGAGGGTGTGCGCGCTGGACTGGCCGCGCGTGCGGCTGAGCTTGGGACAGTGTGGGAGCTTTCCGATATTGCCGAGGTCGATTCCCCCGATTCCGTCCCCGCTTCCTTGAGCGAAGAGGACTTGGCTGCCGATCACTGGCTACGCGTGGAGTTCCACACGACCTTCTCTGACGAGGCCGCTCGGCACATCGTCGCCATTCCCCAGGCATGCGAATTCGAGGTTGTTTTCTCGAGCCTCGAGGATGTTTTCGCCGAGCTCACGCAGTAGAACGCAGGGCACGAAGTCCTGTCTTTCACTTTGGCCACCTCGCACCTCTTCTTTAAGGATTCACAATGACGACTCACACTCACGCAGCAACAAACCCCTGGATCAGCCGCCGGGCACTGAGCTCCTGGCAGGGCTTTGGGCTTCTCACCTGGAAGTCATTCCTGAAGCTGGTTCTCAATCCCGCCATGTTCGCCTTTGCGCTGATCCTTCCGATCTTCATGTACATGATGTTTGGAGCCGGACAGGAGTACTCGAAAGAGTGGGCGATCAATGCAAATATTGGCGCAACGGTTTTGGTGTCAATGACCCTGTACGGCGTAATGATCGCTGCCGCATCGGCTGCAACCGTTGTCGCCCTTGAGCGCACCTCTGGAATCTCGAGGCTCTTTGCACTGTCCCCCGTGGGTTCGGGCGCCTTCATCTTTTCCCGTTTGATCGCGGCGATCTCCATGAGTGCCCTGGTTATTGTCATTACCTATACCTTCGGATACGCGACCGGAGCACGAATGAGACCCGAGGCCTGGGTTGAAAGTGGACTCATCACCTTGGCTGCATCGGTGATTTCCGCGGCCCTTGGTCTGGCGCTGGCCTTCCTCATGCGCTCAGATACTGCCTTCGCAGTGATCAATGGTGTCGTTGTCTTGGGTGCTTTCCTTGCGGGAATGTTCATTCCGATCGAATCCATGGGGTCGATTTTTAAGACGCTCGCGCCCTATAGCCCCTTCTATGGACTCTTCAACCTCTCGCAGCTACCCCTGTACGGTTTCGATAATTTCGAGTGGAAGTGGGTGATTTCCACGGTCGCGTGGCTTATTCCCATGGCACTGCTTGCGATCTGGGCACAGCGCAGGGACACTGATCGCTAAGAAGTCCGGCGCAGTCGGGCGCGCTCTCGCACTACTTTTAACGCAATTACTGGGGAAGGACAGGAATGAGCACCAAAACTCAGGGGACAGATGCCTCGTGGTCACAGCGTCACCCGCGCTTGTCCGCGGTGTTGTGGGCGCTGCCCTACCTGGCTTTCTTGGCCTTTCCCTTGGGGATGATTCCTACCATTGAATCCCCCGGGATGATCGCGCTGATCCTCACTCTGACCTTGGCCGTTGCCGCTGCTGATATCGCAATTTACATCGTCAATCCGACCCCCGAATGGGGAGCGCGCATCACCAAGAAAATGTGGATCTCGCACGGGATCCTGCTGGCTCTCGTGATTGCACTGGGACTTGTCCTGGTTATCGCCGGCGCATCGCGAGTCACCTCGGCCCTTTTCATGACCTACTCAATTGCAGGCTGGAACCTTCAAGCCCCCAGGAAATATGTGGTTCCCGGCCTAGCGGCACTTGTCGGCTGGGAAGTCATTGCCATCTTGTTGCCCATTGGCAGCATCGACGCGCTGGCCCTGAGCTACGCGATCATCGCGTTGCTGATGGTTTTGGGACTAACCCTTGCAGTGCGCCGTAGCTTCGATAATCACCACTCAGAGCAACAGCGTCAACGCCAAGCAATCAGCCTGGTTCGCGAGCGCGAACGCCTGCGTTTTGCTGGGGATCTTCACGATATTCTGGGTCACTCGCTGACGGTCATCACCATGAAGAATGAGCTTGCCCAGCGCTTGCTCTCCGTGGGAAAGATTGACGAGGCCAGTGAGCAGATTGCGCAGACCCTGGAGTTATCCCGCCAGGCGAAAGAAGATCTGCGTGGGATCATCGCCGCTTCGCGAAGCCTGTCGGCCGAGGAAGAAGTCGAGTCCGCCCGTGAACTATGCGAGCAAGCGGGAATTGAATTTATTGCTGATATTCAGGGCGAAATCCCACCCGGTCACAGGGCAACTTTGGCCGCACATGTCATCCGAGAGGGGACTGCCAACGCGATTACCCACGCTCATCCCTCCACAATCAGCGTTCGCCTGAGTCCTCATGAGGTCTTGGTGGAAAACGACGGGTATTCACGCAGCTATTCACAGGCCTCGGCAGGGGGAGGAGCCGGATTGGAAGGACTACGTCAGCGCTCGGCCTCGGAAGGGGAGATGACGTGGGGGAGCCAAGGGAATACGTGGACACTGCGCCTGACTTTCCGCGGGGAGTCCGCCTAAGCGGAAGATAGAATTGGCTGGTCAAGTACTGGCGCGCAAAAGGAATGCCAATGATTCACGTGATTGTGGCCGATGATCAGGCCTTAATTCGTGGTGCCTTGAGCGCGCTCATTGACTTGGAAGACGATATGCACGTCGTCGCTCAGGCCGCTGATGGTCGCGAGGCCGTCGCCGCAGTCGAGGCCTATAACGCTGAGAATTCCAGTGGTGAAGAGGCTGCGAAAGCCGCGTCGACGCTGGTCGTCATCATGGACGTCGAAATGCCCGTGATGGATGGAATCAGCGCAGCCGCGGCCTTAAAAGACCGCGGGGCGAATGCGCGAGTCCTCATGGTGACAACCTTTGGGCGTCCCGGGTACGTCCAGCGCGCATTGGATGCGGGAGCCGTTGGATTCGTTGTCAAAGATGCGCCGGCCGAGCAGCTCCTGGAAGCAATCCGAAGAACCTCCCAAGGGCTGCGCACGGTCGATCCTGCGCTCGCGGTCGATGCGCTCACGAAAGGTCAAAGCCCGCTCAGTGCGCGCGAAGTTGAAGTTCTGCACGCTTTTGAAAGCGGGGGGACCGTGGAGGATGTGGCCTCGGAGCTCATGTTGTCGGCGGGGACGGTGCGCAACTACGTGAGCTCGGCGATGGATAAGACCCACGCGCGAACGAGAGCTGAAGCACTCAAGGTAGCAACAGAAAACGGGTGGTTGTAAACTGAGATTCCATGGTAAACAGCTATGGACGTCGCCAAGAGACGCAGGAAAACGTTACTCGCCACATCTTCGTCACCGGAGGTGTGGTTTCTTCTTTAGGTAAGGGTTTGACGGCCTCTTCGCTGGGGCGTCTGCTGCGTTCGCGCGGTTTGAGCGTCGCCATGCAAAAGCTTGACCCCTATATCAACGTCGATCCCGGGACGATGAACCCCTTCCAGCACGGTGAGGTTTTCGTCACTGAAGACGGCGCGGAAACCGACCTTGATATCGGCCACTACGAGCGTTTCTTGGACGTGAACCTCTCCGGTGCGGCGAACGCGACGACCGGCCAGGTCTACTCCACGGTAATTGCAAAGGAACGCCGCGGCGAATACCTGGGTGATACCGTCCAGGTCATCCCTCACATCACCGATGAAATCAAGCGCGTCATGCGTGCCCAGGCTGTGCCCGACGCCGAGGGCAATGCCCCCGATGTCATCATCACCGAAATCGGTGGCACGGTTGGCGATATCGAATCACAACCCTTCTTGGAGGCTGCGCGTCAGGTGCGCGCCGACCTGGGCCGCGACAATGTTGCCTTTGTGCACGTCGCACTGATCCCCTTCCTTCCCGCTGCCGGTGAACTCAAGACCAAGCCGACCCAGCACTCTGTGGCCGCGCTACGCTCCATCGGTATTCAGCCCGATGCGCTGGTACTGCGTACCGACCGCCCGCTGCCCGAGGGAATCAAGGGCAAGGTTGCGCTCATGTGTGACGTCGACCGAGATGCTGTTATTGAATGTAAGGACGCGGCCTCGATTTACGAGGTCCCCCCGACACTGCATCGCGAGGGCTTGGATGCCTTCCTTGTTCAGCGTCTTGGCCTGACTTTCCGCGACGTGGACTGGAGCGAGTGGAACGAGCTGCTTGAGCGCGTTGAATCGCCGAAGTACCGCGTTGAGGTTGCGTTGGTTGGTAAGTACATTGACCTGCACGACGCTTACCTTTCTGTTTCCGAGGCCGTGAAGCACGGTGGCTTTGCAAATAATGCTCGCGTTGACCTGCGTTGGGTTGCCTCCGATACCTGTGAAACCCCCGAGGGTGCGCAAAAGGCTCTGGGTGGCGTTGATGCGATCATCGTCCCCGGTGGTTTTGGTATCCGAGGCATTGAAGGCAAGTTGGGTGCCCTTCGTTGGGCACGCGAGCACAAGATCCCGACCTTGGGATTGTGCTTGGGCTTGCAGTGCATGGTGATCGAGGCCGCGCGTGACCTGCTGGGATTGGCTGGAGCTTCGTCGACGGAAATGGACCCCGAGACACCGGATCCGGTTGTTCACACCATGGATTCGCAGGTCGACATTGTTGAGGGCGATGGTGATCTGGGCGGGACCATGCGACTGGGCGCATACCCCGCGGTCCTTCAGGAAGGTTCTATTGTTGCCGAGGCCTATGGGAAGACCCAGATTTCAGAGCGCCACCGTCACCGTTTTGAAGTGAACAATGATTACCGCGATCAGCTGGAATCGGTTGGTCTGCACATCTCGGGTACATCACCCGATGGAAACCTGGTCGAGTTTGTCGAACTGGATCGTTCCTTGCACCCCTACTATGTGGCAACTCAGGCGCACCCCGAGTTCAAGTCGCGTCCGACGAATGCTCACCCGCTATTCGCGGGCCTGGTTCGCGCGGCACTTGCGCGTCACGCAGAAAACTACGCTGCACGCGGTGGGCGCAAGTAAGGGCTGTTGAGCTTGAGGCCGGTGAAATAACCGGCTCTATCGCACCGATCTCACGGGGTCTTGAGCTGTTATGGCTCAGGGCCCCGTGGGCTTTTTTAGGGTAGTGCGAATTGTTTCAAAAAGTGCTTGCGTGAAGAACTGATCAGGGCTTATAGTTGTGCCAACTGATTCTCAATAAGGCGTCGACAGGTTAGCGGCGCTGATTGCTCCACCGGCCTTCGGGCCGGTATTTTTTTGCCCGCGAAGCTTGTGGTTGACCCGGTTAACATAGCTTCAAAATTGCTGAAAAATACCTGCAGAAACTGTACGAAAGTGCTTGTTGTCTGTGGCATGATTTCAGCATGACAAAGATTAAAGACGATCTTCGGTATCGTGTCGGCATTGACGTCGGCTTGAAATCAATTGGTTTTTGCGCTGTGGAAGTCGACGAAAACGACCAGCCACTTCGACTGCTGAATTCAATGGTATTCGTTCATGACGCCGGTGTAGATCCAAATGAAAATAAGGCGGCAAAGAGCCGTAAACTCACCGCAGGTGTCGCGCGACGAACTCAGCGCAGGACTGCTCAGAACAAGCGTCGTCTTGCAGAGCTTGACCGTGTGCTGTCTGAAGAACTGCACTGGCCGCTGCCTAATCTTGAGGATTTCGAGGATCCCTATGAGCCGTGGCGCACTCGAGCAGAGCTGGTTGAGCACTACATCAAGGATGATGCTGAACGCGCCGAAGCCCTGGCGATCGCCATTCGTCATATCGCCCGGCATAGGGGATGGCGTAATCCCTATTTAAGCGTTGATTCTCTTCTCACTCCTCAAGAACCCAGCGAATTTCTTCGTGGTTTGAATGAACGTGTTACCCAGGCACTTGGGTGTGAATTTCCCGCCGATATGACACCTGGCCAGCTAATCTGCGCGTATATCGATAGTCCGAAATATGCCGAAACTCAAGGAATCCGCGGGGATACCGGTATCCTGAGTGGAAAGCTTCATCAGTTTGATAATGTTGGCGAAATTCGAAAGATCTGCGAAGTTCAGCGTCTGGACCACGATGTCTTCAAGCTCTTGGTC
>CALHID010000040.1 GCA_938030835.1 uncultured Actinomyces sp.
GTTACGCGACAGGCCCTTGCCGACCTCGGACAGAATAAAACGAAGCTTCACTGGTGTTACCTCCCGGCCCCGTAGACGCCGCGGTTCTGATCGCGCACGACGTCGCCGGCCTCAAGCTCAATAACTCGCTTACGCATCTGGTTGACGATATCCGCGTCGTGGGTGGCCATGACGACGGTCGTGCCCGTGCGGTTGATTCGATCCAGGAGGCGCATGATGCCCAGCGACGTCTCCGGGTCCAGGTTGCCGGTGGGCTCATCCGCGAGCAGCAGCTCGGGACGATTCACCATGGCACGCGCGATAGCGACGCGCTGCTCCTCGCCGCCGGAGAGTTCGTGCGGCAGACGCGACTCCTTGCCGGACAGACCCACCAGCTCGAGCGCGTCCGGGACCGAGGTTTCGATCGCGTGACGCGGCTTTCCGATGACCTGCATGGCCAGCGCGACGTTCTCGTACACGGTCTTAGAAGGCAGCAGTCGGAAGTCCTGGAAGACCGTGCCGATCTGGCGGCGCAGCTTCGGGACCGCCCACGTGGACAGCTTGGACACGTCCTTGCCGAGCACCCACACCTTGCCGCTGGTCGCCTTCATTTCGCGCATGACGAGCTGCAGGAACGTGGACTTGCCGGAACCCGACTTGCCAACGAGGAACACGAACTCTTCGCGTTCCACCTCCAGCGAGACGTGGTCCAGCGCGGGCTGGGCACCAGGTGTGTACACCATGGTGACATCATCAAAACGAATCATGGGACCGTCCGATCGGGGTCAATAGTCCCTGTCAGATTAGGTAACGATCGGGTCACGCCCCTGCTGCGACACGCGGAAAACCGCCGGTGTGTCACTCAGCCCTCCCCCCGGGACGCCTTGGACACGCGCGCGGCCCCGGCCTCGTGCATAAATCGACGAGGCCGGGGCCGGGTGATGCGTTGCCGCGCGGCTCAGTCCTGGGCGGCGTTCTGTTCGTTCTTGCGCCAGCGGATACCGGCGTTGATGAAGCCATCAATGTCGCCATCGAAGACGGACTGGGGGTTGCCCGACTCGTACTCGGTGCGCAGGTCCTTGACCATCTGATACGGCTGGAGGACGTAGGAGCGCATCTGGTCGCCCCACGAGGCCTTGACGTCGCCGGCGAGCTCCTTCTTCTTCGCCTGCTCTTCCTCGTGGCGCAAAACGAGGAGGCGGGACTGTAGGACGCGCAGGGCGGCCGCACGGTTTTGGATCTGGGACTTCTCATCCTGCATGGACACGACGATGCCCGTGGGGATGTGGGTCATACGCACGGCCGAGTCGGTCGTGTTCACGGACTGGCCACCGGGGCCCGAGGAACGGAAGACGTCGACCTTCAGCTCGGACTCGGGGATCTCGATGTGGTCCGTGGTCTCGATGAGGGGAATGACTTCGACGGCAGCGAAGGACGTCTGGCGGCGCCCCTGGTTATCGAAGGGGCTGATACGCACGAGGCGGTGGGTGCCGGCCTCGACCGAAAGAGTTCCGTAGGCGTAAGGAGCTTGAACCTCAAAGGTTGCGGACTTTAAGCCAGCTTCTTCTGCATAGGACGTATCCATAACCTTCGTCGGATATCCGTGGCGCTCTGCCCAGCGCAAGTACATGCGCAGCAGGATCTCAGCGAAATCTGCAGCATCCACGCCGCCAGCGCCGCTTCGGATGGTGATGACTGCGTTGCGCTCGTCATATTCACCGTCAAGAAGAGTGCGGATCTCAAGGGCGGACATGTCGTCTTTCAATGAGGCAAGGTCAGATTCGGCCTCGGCAAAAATATCTTCCGCGTCCGCAGGATCGCTCTCAGCGGTCTCACGGGCCATGTCGACAATCGCCTCGAGGTCGTCAATGCGCTCTTCCATTGCCAGAACACGATCGAGCTCGCTCTGGCGGTGCGATAGCTGTGAAGTCACTTCCTGTGCATGCGCGGGGTCATCCCACAGGTCAGGAGCAGCTGCCTTCTGCGACAGCTCCGCGATTTGAGCGCGAAGACGCTCGGGCTGTACAACGGCGGAAATATTTTCCATCGTCGTACGCAAGGACTGGATCTCTTCAGAAAACTCAATGGCCACGTCTAAAGGGTAGCCGATTCATCTAATTATTGACGAGGCCGGGGCCGGGGGAGGGACAATAACCCCCCCCCCCCCCCCCGGGGCCGCGCCGTTATTTCATTGTATGAACGCCTCTACGGCGCATCCGCCTACATTCAGGCGATTGCATCCAGCAGTTCAGGAGGCCAGCTGGCCAGAAGGCAAGAGCCAGGCCTTTTCTGCCTCGATTCCCAGGCGTACGTACTGTCCTTCTTCAAGAAGGTCCTCTGCACGCGGGTCGGAGACCACACACACCAGCGAGCCAAACTCGGTTTCGATCTCGTACTCAACGGTTTCGCCGTAGAAGATCGAGGTGACAACCTGGCCCAGCGAACCGGTCAGTGCCGCAGGCTTCTCATCGGTTGCAGAGATACGCATGGATTCAGGGCGAACCAGAACAACCAGCTCGTCGCCCGAGCGAACGGCTTCCTTTGCGCTCTCTGAAGCGTGGACGTTGAGCTGCTGGCCCAAAGCCTCAATCTGAACCTTGCCATCCTCGCCGACCTCACTGGCCTTTGCGGGAACAAAGTTCGCGCGACCAACGAAGTCAGCAACAAAAACGCTGGCCGGGTGCAGGTAGATCTCTTCGGGGGTATCCACCTGTTCGATTCGTCCCGCATTCATCACGACAATACGGTCAGACATTGCCATTGCTTCGGACTGATCGTGTGTCACGTACACGGAGGAAATCCCCAGACGCTTTTGCATCCGACGAATCTCCACGCGCATCTTCACACGAAGCTTTGCATCCAAGTTCGACAAAGGCTCATCGAAGAGCAGAACCTTCGGGCGCACGACCATCGCTCGAGCCAATGCAACACGCTGCTGCTGGCCACCGGAAAGTTGGGAAGGAGCGCGATCAGCCATTGCGGTCAGGTTCATTGCCGCAAGCGCAATATCGACCTCTTCCTTGATTTCCGCTGCGCTCTTCTTACGCAGATGCAGGCCGTATGCCACGTTCTCGCGCACGCTCAGGTGAGGGAACAATGCGTAGGACTGGAACACCATGGACATGGGGCGCTTGTTCGGCGGAACAACCACCATGTTTTCGCCATCGAGCATGACCTGGCCCGAAGTCGCATCTTCGAAGCCTGCGATCATACGCAGGGTCGTGGTCTTGCCACAGCCCGAGGGGCCCAGAAGGGTGATGAATTCACCGGGGTGAATATCCAGGTTGATGTGATCAACCGCGGTGACCTCGGAAGCGGTGTTCGAGAAGGTCTTGGTCAGCTCCACCAGGGACAGGCGGCCGGGAGCATTTGTGTCATTCGTATTCGACATGGGTCTTTCCTTTGTCAACAATTACATGCCCGCGCCATTGGTGGCGGTGACAGATTTATCTCGAACAAGAACATTTGTTAGGCCGATAACAGCCATCACGATGATGATCAAGATCGTGCAGAAGGCAAAAGCGTTACCGAAACGGCCTGCATCAACCTCAGCAAGAATCTGAGAGGTCATGATCTTCGTCTTAGGAGTCGTGATGAAAATGATCGGCGACAGCGTCGTCATGGATCGCGCAAATGCGTAGGTCAAACCAGCGATGAATGCAGGACGAATCAGGGGAAGCGTCACCTTCATGAAGGTGTGCAAGCCCGATGCACCCAAGGAGGTCGAGGCCTCGTCAATCGAATGGTCAACCTGGTGAAGGGAGGCAATACCGGAACGCTGACCCGAGGGCATCGAACGCGCAACGTAAACCATGATGATCGCCAGCGCACCACCAAAGACTGCAGAACCACCCGCGAGCGCCGGCATCAGCATCAGTTTTCCACCAACGATGAGCGGCTTGTTGTAGGTGATGAGGTAACCAATACCCAGAACCGTACCGGGAACAGACAGGCCGAGCATGCCCAGGAAGTCCATGAAGCCAGCCGAGGCCTTAAGGCGCACAACCACCAGCCAAGCGACGACCATACCCAAGACGCCAGCGATAGGCGTTGCAATCAGAGCCAAGATTGTCGTGTCGATGATGGCGTCATTTCCAATGCCCGAGAGCACGTACTTGAAGTTCTTCAGAGTGAAGGTGTTGTCCACGCCCAAGATCGAGACGAAGGCTCCGACAATAACCGTTGCGTAGATGGTGACAACGAAAGCGGCAAGCAGGAAAGTTGCGATTCCCAGCGGGATGCGCGCCTTCATTGAGCGAACCATACGGACCTTACCGGTCGGCTTGCCCGTCACGGTAACCGTTGAGGAGCGTCCTGACCAGTAGCGCTGTAGAAGGAAGACAAGTAGCGCAGGAACCAGAAGGATCAATGAGTATGCCGAGCCTGCAGCCGTGTTGTATTCGCCGTTAACAGCGATGTATGCGCGCGATGCCAGAACGGTGAAGTCACCGCCAATGACGAGCGGGTTCGCCAGGTCAGCAATGGCCTCGACAAACAGAAGAAGGAAGGAAGCGGCAAAGCCGGGGACGAGCATCGGAAGGGTGACGGTACGGAAGATTGTCCACGAGGACGCACCCAAGGAGGCCGCGGCCTCTTCCATCGCAGGGTCAAGGTTCTTGAGCATTCCGAGCATATTCATGTATGCAACGGGGAAGAAGGACAGGGACAAAACCAGGGTCAGACCTGAGAGGCCATAAATGTTCCACTGCTGTCCCAGAATCTGCGTCGAGATCAAGCCGTTACGACCGAACAGGGTGATGACCGATGTTGCCACAGCGAAAGGCGGCGAGACGATCGGGATCATGCAGATCAGGTGGAGGATCTTCTTACCCGGGATATCCACTCGCGCCTGGACGTAGGCGAAGAAGAAACCAGCAAGAGTACCGATCAATCCAACAACAAGGCCCAGAACGACCGTGTTCAGCGCAATCGTTCGGTTCGTTGTCGAGCTGGCGAAGGAGGTCAAAACCTTCAGGCCATCAGTTGAGAAGGCTCGCGCCAGGATCGTGACCAGCGGCAGCAAGACCAGAAGGAAGAGAACTGCTGTAATGATCGCGACGATCGCAACCGTCACGGGGTCGCGTCGCACCTTCGTTCGTTTTTTCTTTCCCGAGGCCACGGCTTGCGCCTGCGGGGTTCGTGCCCCTTGGGTGCGTGGTGGCGCAACTGTCTCCACTGACATTGGCTATCCGATCTCTCCAAGTACCCGCGTAACGCGGAAAAGTCCCTGTTGATGTGCGCATCTTTCAGTGGACACGCGAAGAAAGAGGGAGGGGATGGAACAGGGACATGGAAAGAACCATCCCCTCCCTTGCACCACTACTGGCGCGGCTTTGCGGCAACCTCTTCATCGAAACGCTTGGTCAGCTCGGGCTTTGCGGCCGCTGCTGCAGCGAAGTCGTAATCGATCAGGTTGATCTCATCGAGCTTGGCCATCTTGTCGTTGGTCTTGGCGTTCGGGTTGGTCAGAATCTGGTTCGAGCCAACGGTCTGGCCAAGGTTCTGAGCGTCAGCCGAGATTGCCCAGTCGATGTACTTCTTGGCGGCCTCGGAGTGCTTCGAGTTCTTCACCAGAGCGACGCCACCGATCTCGTAACCGGTGCCTTCCTTGGGGAAGGAAACAACGAGGTCCTTCATGCCCTCATCGCGGTACTTGACGCAGTCGTGAGAGAAGACCAGGCCCACTGCGACCTCGCCGCGTCCTGCGATCTGGCCGGGAGCAGTACCGGACTTGGTGTACTGCAGGACATTTGCGTGCATCTTCTTCATGTAGTCGAGGCCGGCGTCTTCACTACCGCGAAGAACAACCTGGGTCCACAGTGTCGTGAACGCAGTTCCCGAGGTCGAGGGGTGTGCCGTTGAAATCTGGCCCTTGAGTTCGGGCTTGAGAAGGTCATCCCACGACTGAGGAACCTCGAGGCCCTTTTCCTGAAGAACCTTCTGGTTCGAGCAGAAGCCCAGAACACCGACGTAGACACCGGTCCAGTAGTGCTTCGGGTCCTTGTACTTATCCGGGATTTCCTTAGCGGTGGGCGAATCGTAGGCCTCGATCAGGCCCTTTTCTGCAGCTGCACCGTAGCCGTCAACCGGGCCACCGTGCCAGACGTCAAACTCTGGGTTGTCCTTCGCGGAGTCCAGACGAGCAACGGTCTCACCGGAGGAAAGGCGAACGTAGGTTGCCTTGATTCCGGTCTGCTGGGTGAAGGTCTCTGTCCACTTCTGGCAGAGGTCTTCCATTGCGCCGCAAGCAACGGTAATGGAATCCGAAGATCCGCTTTCGCTGCTACCTGAGGACGCTGAGTCATTCACAACACACCCGGAAAGTGCTAGTGCACCCGCCGCGCTGAATGCTGCAAGGGAGATGAAGCTCTTCTTCATCAGATTCTCCTTTGAATCGAGGGTATGCACGGCGCTGTCACTAGGCTCGTGCGCTCTTAACTTCATTCTTACGTGAAACAGAACACGAAAAAGGCGCGCTTAGTAACGAGCGGTAACTGATCTGTTACCGAAGATCCGGCATCGTGTACCCAACCGAGCGAACCGATTGGATCAGCTCTCCCCCACGATCCCCAAGAGCGCCTCGCAAACGATAAGCAGTCATCTTGATCATGTCTTTCCCGCCGGAGCTATCCTGCGTTTCCCAAACAGAGTTGAGAAGCTCTCGGTAGCTCACAGGCTCTCCAATATGTGAAGCAAGGAAATCCAAGAAGCGTCGTTCTGTCGAGGACAACTCCACCGGCACACCGTCGACGTAGACTTTCCGGTCACGTCGATCGATACGCAAAGGACCGTTGGAGACAACATCGTCGGGGTCCTTCTTACTTCGGCGCAAAAGAGCTTGAGCGCGAAGAGTCATTTCCTTTGGGCTAAAAGGTTTCGTAATGTAGTCATCCGCACCGCTTTCAAGTCCCTTGATGCGGTCAGATTCTTCAGAAAGCGCCGTAATCATGATGATCGGAACATCACTCATCGCTCGAATTCTTTGAGCAAGCGAAATCCCTGAGATCACGGGAATCATCAGGTCAAGAATGACCAGGTCGTAGTAGTGAGTAGTAAATTTCTCCCAAGCCTTCGCCCCATCGCTTGCGGTTTCTACAGTTATTCCCGCAGTTTCAAGGGCGAATTTGATAATCATGAGGATCTGGGGCTCATCATCAACAACTAAAGCCTTCGCGCTCATTGGCCCTCCTCAGGCAGGAGTGATTGATCGCCACTTCGTATGGTACGCGGAATAGTCAGATAGAAGGTTGTTCCCTTAGAGGAAACCGTATCAACCAAAATCGTGCCACCGTGAAGTTTCAGAATCTTTTGCGTAAGCATCATCCCTAAGCCCGTTCCAGGTCGCAGAGATCCTCCAGTATCAAATGGGATGAAGAGGCGTTCTTTTTCCTCCTGGGTCATTCCTCGACCGTCATCAACGATGGAAATGGTGACGTCTTCATCAAAAGCTTGCACCGTCACGACGATCGAAACATCATCGCCTGCATGACGGGCTGCGTTATTAATAACATTGGCGATCGCCTGACCCATCAAGCGCGGGTCCAACGACATATAGATCGGGGCGCCATGGTTTTCCAAGCGGATGGGCGAGGAATGGAAACGCCGCATCTGCGCGACGTTTCGACGCACCAGTTCGCGCATTTCAACGCGTTGAAGGCGAAGATTGAATAAATCAGATTCCAGACGCACTTCGGCCAGAAGATCATCAGCCATTTCGACGACCTGGTGCGCATTTTCGGCAATGGTTTTCGCAAACTTCATCTGCACGTCATTCATCGGTCCAGCCGAACCATCAGCAAGAAGTTCTGCCGCTCCCCTGACAACAGTCAATGGAGTGCGTAACTCATGGGAGAGCACCGCCGGACCAGCCATGTAGTCCTGGTGAAGTTTACGCAGTTGTTCTTTTTCTGCACGTAGGCGCTGAACGTCTCGGCGCATTCGTAGAGCAAAGATGATCGCAAGAGCGGCAAGGAACCACGACAGCACGATAGCTACTATGGCAACTAATTGCATTGTCCTGCTCACCTTTCCATTGCACTCTCAACGATATCCCCACCCAGTCACGAAAGGCAGAGAATAAAATGTAGACACTCGCTCATTTCTTCTCTTCTAAAGCTTTGATCGGGTGGCGGATGATCGTTTTGAGCTTGTCAGGCGCCACTTTGCGTGCGTCTGAAAGATAGATTTCGTGGTGACGCCGCTCTTGCATCAGGTCGATCGCGTATCCGCACTCACGCGCATAGGCATGCATGGCCTCAACAGTGGCGGGCTCATCGTCGTAGCTACCAATGTGCAGGCACTGCACGCACAAGCCTTCTTCTATCGTCAGGTACTCAGCTACCGAGCAATCAACTTTCTTTTTCTTCGCCGCTTCCTGGACCGCCCAGTCGAAATCCTCGCGTGAGACAAAATCAGGCAGCCGGATAACGGAAATCCAGTTGAAGGCCTCTTTGTGGGAATAGTCAGCGCCTTCAACGCCGTCTTGCCACCAGAGTCCCTCGAGTGGCGGTACGACGAAATCGACATACCCGTCAATCTGACGGGAGCCTTTCTTACTCATCTTGATCGTGTAGGAAATGGCGTATAGGACAGAAATTGCCCTTTGGTAAGCACCCTCCACATCATTAGGGTCTCCACTACCGCGCACAGCGACGAAGCGCATCGGTGGAACTTCAACGATACTTGGCCCTTTCTTAGGCGCGTAGAGTTCCTTATATTCCTTCTTAAAATCAAATGCCATCTCAGACTCCGGGTGAGCTCAACAGTGAGGACTATTGGCCATCATTGTTACAGGTGATGGAAGCGATCACACAAGGAATACGGCCGTCAATAACGGTGTAGGTAACGTTCCGGTATCCCAATTTTTCGAAGAAAGCTCGATAGGAGTCCACATCGAATTGTTCCTTGAAGTCAACGCCGAGCCTCGCAAGAATCTTCGGGATTATTCCTTGTTTGCTTGGCCGACGCTTGACGTAAGTCGGGACGACGATAGTGCCTCCGGCGCGGACGACTCGTTCAAGTTCCCTCATAACAGCACCAGGATCTGGAAGCAGATGGATGACATTACCTGCGATGACGACATCGAAGGAATCGTCCGCGTAATGCAACTTTGTGATGTCAGCTCTTTCGATTGTGACATTGCGATATTTCGCAAGTTTCTTCCGCGCTTGTTTGAGCATTCCCTCGGAAAAGTCGGTAGCGACCAGCCTCTTGCACATCGGTGCAAGGAAGGTGCTGATTGCACCGGTTCCGCAGGCGCATTCAAGAACCTCGTCTGCGGGGCCAACTAGCTGAGCGACAGCGACGCCTGTTCCGTCATACACGCCGCGATTAAATGTGTTTTCGAAGAAGTCGTAAAGGGGCGCAACCCGATCCCAGAACATCACTGAACCTCCGCATACCCATTGCCCGCATCATTGCGATATCGAAAATGCTACGCGCGCCCTGCATTTCGCACTAGACCCGAAGGAAGTCCCTCTGTTTCATTGAGCGCACTCCCCCGCCTTGTACAGGAAAGGGGCTTCACGCCCACCGGCGTGAAGCCCCTGAAACAGCCTGCGAATTAGATCAAGCCCTGAGCGACCATTGCGTCCGCAACCTTGATGAAACCAGCAAGGTTTGCGCCGGCCACATAGTCTCCGGGCACCCCGTATTCGTCCGCGGTAGCCAAGCAGTTCTCATGAATTCCCACCATGATCTGGTGCAGCTTCGCGTCAGTTTCCTCGAAAGGCCACTGCGTACGACCCGAGTTCTGCTGCATCTCGAGTCCCGAGGTGGCCACGCCACCGGCATTCGAGGCCTTACCGGGCGCGTAAAGGACACCGGCGCGGCGCAGCTCATCAATGGCCTCGGGAGTGGTGGGCATGTTCGCGCCCTCCGCAACCATCTGCACGCCGTTATGAATCAGAGCCTCGACGCCTTCAAGACCAAGCTCATTCTGGGTAGCACAGGGAAGAGCAACGTCACAGGGGACCTCCCAAATCGAGCCTTCTGAGAAGAAGTGCGCGCTGGGACGCTCGGCGGCATAGTCGCTGACGCGACCGCGACGAACTTCCTTAACGTCCTTCAGCAGATCGACGTCAATTCCCTCTTCGTCAATGACAAAGCCTGAAGAATCGGAAACCGCAACGACCTTCGCGCCTAGTTGCTGAGCCTTTTCGGTCGCATAAATCGCCACATTTCCTGAACCGGAAACAACAACGCGCTTACCCTCAAAGGAATCTCCACGCGCACGAAGCATTTCCTGGGCAAAGTAGACCAAGCCGTAACCGGTGGCCTCGGTGCGGGCAAAGGAACCGCCCCAGGTCAGGCCCTTGCCGGTCAGAACACCGGCATCAAAGCTATTGCGAATACGACGGTACTGGCCGAAAAGGTAACCGATTTCGCGGCCGCCCACACCAATATCACCGGCGGGAACGTCTACGTTGGGACCAATATGACGCTGAAGCTCAGTCATGAACGACTGACAAAAACGCATGATTTCGGCGTCAGACTTACCCTTGGGGTTGAAGTTTGCGCCGCCCTTTGCGCCTCCCATGGGCAGGCCGGTCAAAGAGTTCTTGAAAATCTGTTCAAAGCCAAGGAACTTGATGATCGACAGGTTCACCGAGGGGTGGAAACGTAGGCCACCCTTGTAGGGGCCGAGCGCGGAATTGAACTGAACACGGAAGCCACGATTGACGTGAATACGGCCCTGATCATCGCTCCAAGGAACGCGGAACATGAGCTGGCGTTCAGGCTCAACAATTCGCTCGAAAATCGCCAGATCCTGGTATTCGGGCTTGCGGGCAACCAGAGGAGTCAATGTCGAGAGAACCTCGAAGACTGCCTGGTGGAATTCACCTTGGTGGGGGTCGCGCGCTACCAATTCATCGAAGACCGATGCGAGCTCGCGGGGAAGCTGGGATGTATCAAACTTTTCGCTCATGTCTTGATCATGGCACTGCTCCGCTTTATTTACCTTTTCTTTTCCAACATATGGACTCTGCATTGCGCATGCCCTGATCACAGGCGCGCGATACCCGCCACGAAGGCTCACGTATTTGGTGTACTTGGCGGCAATTTTGCCTTCTCTCGATGCGCCTGCCCCGCTGTTTTCGCCCAGCACATTAAGGTCTAAACGTGACTCGATCTAAGACTCCCTATGAACTTGCTGCCCTTGCAACAGTTGCGGTTCCGCGGCTTGAAGTAGCCGGACTGCGTCCGCCGCAGTTCAGCGATGAGGTCCTTTCAGTCACCGGACTCATTGATACTTCAGGCGACCGCTGGATGGTCGTTTGCCCACACGACACTGTCGGCGGACTGGATATGGAAGCCCAGAACGCGGTTCTCGAGCGTTTGGGAAAGGCCCACGATTTCTCGAAGATTCCCTTTGAGGTTCCGCGTCCCGCTGGTTTCACCCGCACCCCAGAGGGTGATCGAGTCATGGTCCACCGCGATCTGGGTGGGCACGTCATGGAAACTTCGGATTTCGATGACCCGCACTTACTGCCCGCATCTTTGGGAAATGCATTGGCCTCACTACACAATCTTCCCGAGCTGATCTACACCGGCGTCAACCTTCCGGCTTATTCGGCAATCGAGTGCCGTGACCGCCACCAAGCGGTTCTGGACGAGGCTGCGCAGGAAGTCGTTATCCCCGCAAACTTGTGGGATCGCTGGGAGGAGTCGCTAGAGAATTTATCTCTGTGGCGTTTCCTCCCCTCCCCCATTCACGGTGATCTTTCCGAGACTTCGATTCACGTCGACCATGGTCGGGTCTGTGCACTGACAGGTTTTTCATCTGCACACGTTGGTGACCCCGCCGTCGATATTGCATGGGTCTTTGCGCGCGCGTCGGATGAGTTTTTAGAGCGCTTCCACGAGGCCTACCAGCAAACTCGTTCTGAGAAGGACCTGCACCTTTTGGAGCGCGCTGAGCTTCTTTCCGAGTTGGCCGTGGTGCGTTGGTTGGTTCACGGACTGCACAGTGGGGATTCCGAGATTGTCGACGAGGCCCGAGCCATGCTGTCAGAGCTCTCGGCAAGTGTCGGAGAGAGTACTCCCAAGCGCACGGAAGAGCCTGTGAAGACTGCAAACGATTCCGCGACTTCAGAAGAGGAGTCTTCTTCACAGAGGGAGGACACAACCCTTCGAAGGTCTGAGTCGACTCCCGAGAGCCCGCTCGCTACCCAAGCAGCTCGAAGCGATGCATCCACCGGCACAAGTGAAGGTCATGCTCGTCCTCACTCCGGTCCGATCAGGCTGAGTGCCCATACGTCAAAAGCTGATTCTGAGGGTGCTTCTGAGCAGGCGGCCGAAGCGCCGACTGAGCACATCGATATGAGTGCGATCCTGCCTACTCACGAGTAGATCCAGGCTCTGCATTATTTCTCAGATTTCTACTTTTCTACGCGGTACTCTGCGTACGCTAGACGGACGCCTTCAGCGTACAGTCGTTCCTTCCTCCACTGCCCGTCAGTGCGAGCTGGGATTTTTCTTTTGGAGTTCGCTGAGCGCCTGAGTCAGCTGGGATTCAAGCTGACCGACGGGGACACCGGTTTGAGTCACGATGTCGTCGATGCTGTAGCTAATGGGGCCCCTGAGGAAGCACACTCGCGCCTGCACTTCATTGGGAGAGAGACCTTCGCGCTGCGCCCAGGCGATGCGGTAGAGCTGAAGCTGACGCGCGTAGTACTCCCATGTTGAAAGCGGCGTGTTCTTCCCCGGAAGGTGCGATGTTTTCCAGTCAATGACGGTGTATGTGCCGTTGGCATCTTTAAATACCGCATCGATTCTTCCTTGAATAGATATTCCCGCGAGGGTAAGCGCAAAGGGCTCTTCGATCGCAATGGGTTCAAGCTGTTCAAGGTCTAGCGAATGGAAGTTTTCTTGCATCTGAGCAAGCAGTTGTTGATCAGAAGCTTCCAATGCTTCGCTGCCTTCCACCGGTTCGTCCCACAGCTCACCGGTACTGAGGTGAAGTTCTTTTTCAACCCATTTGTGAAAGATTGTGCCAAGCACGGAACTTGATTGAGGCTCAACCGGCAAAGGCCTGCGGATATTGCTAATCCACGTATCTGCCTTCCCAATCAAGTCTGAGATCCCAGTGGCGCGAACACGATCAATGCGAATATCAAGCGCCGAATGAAGAGCCTTTTCTCGTTCTTCAAGCAGTAAGTGGGTGTCATGAATCAAGGAATCTCCGCTGGCATCCATGACATCTGGGTCGCCTTCGCTCTGATCTAAAAGAGCTTGAACGCGTGCAGCACTGTCAATGACCAATTGGCGTGAACGCCCTGGAAGGATTGGATACTGCCAAAGTCGGGTATCGACCTCGATAAGCTGTTCAGATTCCCAGTCTTCGTCAGGTCGCGCAGCGATCTGCTGAGCATCTAGATCGAGTGCATTGACCGTTTCCATGAGATACCGGGATGGATCACGCGGTTTGAGGCTTCCTGAGTCAAACCAAGAACCGCTCAGGAGCAGATCGTGTCGCGCCCGAGTCCATGCGACATAAGCCAAACGCCGTTCTTCGCATTCATGGTGAATTCCTTGACGATAGTGAATGCTATCTTTATTTGCTTCCTTGCCGGACTTTCCCTGCATGTGGTTGTTGAAGATACTCATCGCAGTTGTCCGCGAACTTGTTGCTTCAGATGCAAGCAGATCGAAATAGGCTGCTATTCCGATCTCCCCGTACTCTTCGGGGACGATCTGGGGAAGATCTGAGTAATCTCTGCGCACGGGATAGGGCAATTCTGAAAGGGAGTTAAACCATTCTTTCGCTCCCGGAGGGTCCTGCTTCCAGTCTCTTGGCGAGGCACTGTGGTTAGGGAAGCGCGAATCTTGTAGGCCAAAGACCACGACCGAGTCCCATTCCAGTCCCTTTGCAGAGTGAATCGTCAGTAATTGAACTGCATCGGCTCGAGTGGCACTGGTAGGGGTTGGGAGTCCTTTTTCCTCTTCCTCTGCAACTACTAGCCATGTAAGGAATCCGGATAGATCAGCGCCTGCGACCTGCGCTTCATAATCAGCAGCGATATCAACGAATGCATCGAGCATTTCCATTCCCCCATCACCAAGGGGGTCGGACATGATGGCTTCTCTGAGCCCAAGGATGGACATTGCACGCTCGATTTGTTCATCGAGTGGCCTGCCAGTTCCTTGACGAATAATTTCAAGTCGGCGAGCAAGAAGCGAAAGCCGTTCATGTGCGACAGTGGTAAAGGACGGGCCTCCTGAAGGTACATGCCATCCCACAGGCGGAAGTTGATCGATGGCATCCATAAGGAAAACATCCGGATGCTCCTGTTCAGCCTGCGTTCCCTGTCGAGCCCGATATTTTGCATATTGGTTTAGAACCAAGAGGTCCGCCGCGCCAATATCCATCGCGGTAACAAGGCGCATGAGGGCTGGCGCATTCGTCGGATCTGAAGCGAGCTCAAGGGCGGCTCGAACGTCACTCACCGAGGGCTGGTCTAAGAGGCCTCCTAAACCAACAACTTGAACCGGGATATCTGCATCTTTAAGTGCACGTTCGATCGCAGGAAAATCTGCACGACGACGGCACAACACAGCGCAAGTGTTCCACTTTCCCTTTTCATCCTGGACGCGATGCTGACGGATGAATTCGACGACATGCTCAAGTTCTTCCTGGTATGTCAGCGGATAGCTTGCACTCACTTTCCCTTCTCCCGCTTGAGGCCTTGGCCCGAGAACTGGAGGTTTGACCTGGGGAACCTTAATGGAAGTGCTTCCTGAGCCGCCGTCTTGGCCGATTCTGGGAAGGCCTCGCAGCGGAAGAGCAACCGCATTTGCTGCCTGAAGGATTGCGTGGTCGTTTCTCCACGCGGTAGAGAGGGTGAGCTGCTTTGCCTCACGCGGGGTTGAAAATGCGGTCAAGAAGTTACTGAGCGCGGATGCCGAAGCACCTCTCCAACCGTAAATTGCTTGACTGGGATCACCGACTGCGGTGGTTGGATGATCTGCAAAAAGGGCGGATAGGAAGGTCATCTGGATGACCGACGTATCTTGGAATTCGTCGAGGAGGACAGCTTGATAGTCGGAGCGTACCTGGCGGACAACTGAAGCGTTCTCTGTAACGATTCGTGTTGCAAGAAGAAGCTGATCTGAAAAATCAATCAGACCGTGACTGCGTTTGTAGTCTTCGAATACCTGCGCCATATCAAGGAGCAGAATCCTATTGGCGTTGACGGTGATCATGGATTTGAGAGAACCGGTCGGATTTTTTCCTGCAGATTGAGCGATTTCTTCCAGCTCTTCGCTAAATGCGCGGAGAGCTTTTGCCCCTTGGTCAAGGGTCATATTTTGTTCTGCGATATGACCGCTTAACGCAAGTACCGCAGCAACAATTGATGACGTCGGTTTGTATCGCCCGTCTTCTTCGGGGTACTCTCCCCTCCAGTTTTGGACGATCTCGGTAAGAATCTGAACCTGCTGCGCCTGTCCGATCAAGCGTGAGTCGGGATCTACCCCAATTGTTGCGCCATACTCACCAAGGATTCGAGCAGCGAAAGAGTTATAGGTCAATGCCGTTGGATCGCCCTGAAAGCTACGGCCAAGATTTGATGCCAAGACCCCGAGGTCTTGTCGCATTTTGAGCCCCAGCTCCCCCGCTGCTTTCCGTGTAAAGGTTAAGCCGAGAATACGCTCCGGCTCGATTCCATGATGGGCAACCATGTAGAGCACGCGCTGTGACATGGTGGTTGTCTTCCCTGCTCCCGCTCCCGCAACGACAAGCAGAGGTTCAAGAGGTGCTTCGATTACGGCACGCTGCTCATCTGTGGGGGGAAAATACTGGCGGCTTCGGGGGGTGGCCAAACGCAGAATTTCATCAACACTCAGCCGTGAACTATCGATGCTCATTCCACACTCCTCTTTCCTTGCTCACGAGCCGGGCAAGAACGGGCGAACTCGCAGTATTGGCATGCTTCATCAGAGGGTGTCGCGATAAAAGATGGGCCTTTCATTTTCTGCCCAATCTCATCAAGCTGACTAATCCAATCCGCCCTTGTTTCCGGGTCTAAGGGGTCTTGCGAGATGGTCCGGACGTCACCGTAGCCAAGATATTTGAGCTCTGCTCCTAGAACTTCATAACCCAGTTGTTCGACTGCAAGTTGATAGAGAGCGAGCTGCGGATGGTCCGGGTCCTTTTTCGCGCCGGTTTTATTTCCCTTCTTCCCAGTCTTGAAGTCAATAATCCGGACGCCTTGGCCGTCCAATTCCATTCGGTCAATTCTTCCGCGGATGTGAACTGAAGAGATCGGAACATCGAATGGCACTTCGACTTGAACATTTCCGTCCGGGTCTGCCAAGCCTCCCGTTTGAGCTGATTGCTCAAGATATTCACCGAGCGCAGATGCCATCTCTCGAAGGTGGTCCATGTGGATCTTGCTGGCAGCCTGACCTTCGTCCACGCCCATTGCACGAATGTCTTCTTCGAGCGCATCCATAACAGCGCTGCGAGGCCCGCATGGGAAGCGCTCAGCTAGGCTGTGGATTAGCGTTCCATCTGCCGCGCTCTGCGTTGGCATTGAAGTGCCGCTATTGGAAGCAAAGAACCAGCGAAGAATACATTGACGTGCGCTATCAAAGCTGGAAGGACTCACGGCGACACGTTGCTGCTCGTAGATCGGGCTATCCGAGCTGATCCCTCCGGCTCCAATCCAATTGCTGGGGATTGCGCTGGGCACCCCGCGTCTGGCAAGAATTGCAAGCAGACGGGTAGCAAGCTGAGATATTTGGGGGTCATGCTCCTGCGCGGCAAGATACCTCAGTCTGGAGATATGACCAGATAGGTCTAATGCAGGCGGAACGTCTTCAATCGCAAAGCCGTCTTCAGGGATTTCGATCCCTGCCCCTTGTGCAACAAGTTCAACAAATTGTGATGGTGCCTGGTCTTCATTGGAAACAACTCCAATGTGCAGTGCCAGATTCGTTCGTGAAACGGCAGCAAGAAGTCGCCGAAGTTCATCGTCTAAAACTGCCCTACGTTGGATCCGAGGATCATCAATGATCTCTTGGGCCGGGTCGTTACTGCGTGTGATCTCCCCAAGAAGATCAGCGCGCAGCAAGCGCTGTCGCAGCCGAAGATCGGGCCAACTGCCATCTTGAAGCCCATAGATTGCAACGACATCCCAATGCTGCCCGACTGCCTGTTCTGGGGTGAGGACCTGGATCCCTTCGTGGCGATATGCGGTTGCAGCAATGGTGTCGGTAGCGACGTCGGATTCAAGGAGCTCACGCGCAAACTCTGCGGCGGTTCTCTGCGGATTTCTTTGTTGCCAGATATCCGCCACTCTAAACAGTGCTATCACCGAATCTAAGACGTCATCAAAATAATCTGAATCCGAGTTATGCGCTAATGCCCGTTGACTGAGTTCCTCCGCTACATCTGCCGTCGCCCATGCTTCCCAGAGCGCTTTTTGAGGGCTGAGGGCTTCTACTTCTTTCCATAACGTCGAGGCCTTCAGAAGCTTGCGCAGTTCCGTTTCCACATTCTGTGAGAGAAGAGAGGGGTCCTGAAGAATGCGAGAGACCGTATCTGTACTGAGGTGCTGAACGCGTCCCTGTGCCAACTTCTGATCGCTATGCGCCCAAACATAGTTGTGAAGAAGCGAACTCACATGCAGGGTATCGATCGAGATCAGATCTGAACGTAGCCAGCGATCGATCACTCCCACGCCATTGTCTTCATTCGGAATTAAGGCTTTCAGCAACGCGCTGGTCATTGAATTGGAGGCAAAATTGAAGGCTTGTTGACCTCCAGCAAGGGGAATTTTGCTACGTTTCAGAGCCCTTCTGGCCTGCTGAATGAGAGATTGCGAGCGGACAATCACTACCTGCTGAGACCAAGGAATGTTGTCACGCAGATAGTGGGAGCGCAGCTGATATCCCAAAGCCGCCCCCATCTGTGCAAGGCTGGCGCAGTTGTGGATATGTACCCCCTGTTCACCGAGCCCTCTTTCAGAGTCGCCAGCAAACGGGGCATTTCTTCTTCCAGCGGGTCCGCTTTGCGTAATGCGTGAGGCAAGCGAGAGATTCAAGGAATGAAGCTGAGGAGTACCGACGTAGCTACACCCGCAGTCTTCAATTTGAACGTCGAGGATCTTGGCCAGATCGAGATCCATATGGGCATAACCGCGCTTGTATGAGGTTACTGAGAGATCTGGATTCGAGAAAGCAATGATGCGACTTCCCAATTGGTGCGCGACATGAAGTAGCGCTAGCAGCGAGGGAGTGCAGTCCTGTAGATCATCGATCAAAAGGTATTGCGGAAGCGGGGTAAAAATTCGTACCCCGGCGGACTGCGCACGATCATCCCATTCGGTAAGGAGCTGGGCAGCTTGCCTTCCCAATCCAGCACCGTGTGCCAGCATGGTTCCTCGGAACTCCACCCCCAACTGCGGAAGTTCGTTCCACCTCCTGAGAAGGGGCGCAAGACTCACCCACTGCTCCATTGCGCGAATGCGGCCGAGCTCCTCTAGATTCTCAGCAGTTGTCCCAGACTCCGCAGCAGTATCAATGAGATCACGTAGTTCCATCCGAAATGCCGGAAGTGAACGGATGGTATCGGAAAGTTCTTCAGGCCATTGAATCGCAGTTTCTTCTAGCAGTTCTAAGACCATGCGATCCATGTTTGCGCCCGTCAGGAGCTCAACATCACCCAGCGGTTGATCACGCGTATTTCGCCACTGCGACACGATTGAATAGGCCCACCCAATGGGGGTTCGAACCGGGCGTACCGCATTGGGAGCAAGTGCTTGTACCGCAGGCATCAATTGATCGGCTCGTGAACGATCTGGAGTGAGAACTAAAAACGAGTGGTCGTTGCGTACAAGTTCAGCGACAGCGGCAAGAAGAAGAGTCGTCTTCCCACTTCCAGGCGCACCGCGAAATACAGCATCACCTTCAGTTATCTGCTTAAGCAGAAATCGCTGATGGTCGCTGAGTTCCGGAAGCCCTGAGAATTCAGAACCAACCGTGATACGCACCGGTGTGTTGTTCATATAGTGATTTTGACAGAGGCCACCGGCATTTGGAGACCACTTTGGGCTTCTAAGCGAAATTACGCTGACACTGAAATCCCCCAGCGCCGCTTTCCTCCTCACGTACCATGAGAGTGAAAAGTTAACCCCAATCAATGAACCTGGGAGTCGCAGTGAACATCACGATCGGTATCAACGCCAGCCCGCGCGAACTCGACCTCGAACTGGACCTCAGCGAAGATGAACTCTTCGCCCAAGTCACTAATTCCCTACGCGAGCAGACTCCCCTGATCCTTACGGACACTAAGGGAGAGAAGACGCTCATTCCCGCCCAAGCAATTTCCTACGTGCGCGTAACTGCCCCGCAGACGCACCGCGTCGGCTTTGCTATTCACTAAGAGCAAGCCGAAATCAGCTGATACTTATCCATCTGCGTCTAACCGCGCAGGTGGATTCCTTTCATGCGCTCTGCATGCTCAACGCTCAAAGTCTGAGCAATAGTATCTGCGTCTTCGGGAGAATCCGATAACTCAGGGTGCATGAACAGGGTTGAGCGCACCAATCCCAATACCTCTCCAGCAACCCTTCGCGCCCACAACGACAGGCGTGCGGCAAGCTGCTCATCGGCCTCGAAAATCGGAGCCAAATTCTGGCGCTCCCACTCCCCCTGCTCAAGATCCCACTTTGCTTCCGGGAACAGGTTTTTACGCGACGCAATCTCACGCAGCAGGCCACCCAAGATTCCCAAGGTCACATAGGTTTTGACCGTGCGCTCATACCAGGTCGTCGGTCGAGTACGGGCATCCAGATCGTCATAAAGCCCATCAAAAGCCTGAGCTTTGTCGGCTAAGTCAACACCGCGATGCTGACACCACGTTTCAACCTGGGTGTAGGTATCGAAAACTCGAGTGGCCATGCGCGCATGCTCGACCTTCGCCTCGAAAGTCGGCGCTTGGTCACTGTCCTTAGCCAAGCGTGTCATTGCAGCCAAAATCGAATACGCGATCAGACCGACAACGTCAGCGTCGCGATCCGGCACAGGTTCATAGGTGCGTTCCATGCACTAACACTACATCAGATAAACGTGACGGGTTCCTCCTCGAGCGATCCGCGTCAACCTCGTAGAATACAAATGACAGTGCTGACCGATCGCACGTGAGATATTTTGCCCGGGCACCTATGCCCCTTGAAGAAGAACCGCGATCGGCTGCAATCCCCAACGGGTTTTTCCCAGAACAGGTTGATCGTGACTTCACCGTCTGACTACTCTGCTGGCGTCGTACGTTTGGGCTCAATCAAAGCCCCTTCGACCCAAGAAGATGAAACCACCCCCGATATTACGAATTCGGGAAATGAAACATACGAAGCGAAGTCTTTCGCTGATTTTGGGGTCAGTGACCCCATTGTTGATGCGCTTGAAGAACGAGGCATCACCCACCCCTTCCCCATCCAGGCACTGACTCTTCCCGTTGCACTGGATCGCCACGACATTATTGGCCAGGCCAAGACCGGTACCGGAAAGACGCTGGGATTTGGCATCCCCGTATTGGAAGATGTCATTGCTCCGGATGAAGAAGGTTACGAAGATCTTCTCAACCCGAACATGCCTCAGGCCCTCATTATCTTGCCAACCCGAGAGCTCACTAAGCAGGTGGCCGATGATCTGCGTGCAGCGGCTTCTAAGCTCTCAACGCGCATCGTCGACATCTACGGCGGCGTTGCTTTTGAACCACAGATTGAGGCGCTCAAGCGGGGAGCGGATATCGTTGTCGGCACCCCCGGGCGCTTGATCGATCTGCTGCGTCAAGGCGTGCTGCACCTAAACGGCGTGGAAAACGTTGTCCTTGACGAGGCCGACGAGATGCTTGACCTTGGTTTCCTCCCCGACGTAGAGACCTTGCTTTCGCGTATTCCCGCGGATCGTCACATGATGCTTTTCTCGGCAACCATGCCCGGCCCGGTGATCACGCTGGCTCGCAAGTTCATGACCCAGCCGACCCACATCCGCGCGCAGGATCCCGATGACCAAGGTCAGACCGTCAACACGGTCCAGCAGGTCATTTACCGTACTCACGCGATGAATAAGACCGAGGTCGTAGCCCGCATCCTGCAGGCACGAGGCCGCGGTCGCGCAGTGATTTTCTGCCGAACCAAGCGCGCGGCTGCGCGCGTTGCCGATGAGCTCACCGAGCGCGGTTTTGCCGTTGCCGCCCTTCACGGCGATCTTGGTCAGGGTGCGCGCGAGCAGGCTCTGCGCGCGTTCCGCAATGGCAAGGTCGATGTTTTGGTCGCAACGGATGTTGCCGCACGCGGTATCGACGTTGACGATGTCACCCACGTCATTAACTACCAATGCCCCGAGGATGAAAAAGTCTACATCCACCGCATTGGCCGCACCGGTCGCGCCGGTAATTCAGGCACAGCTGTGACCTTCGTGGATTGGGACGATGTCCCGCGCTGGTCTTTGATCTCGAAGGCACTGGGCTTGGGCGTTCCCGAGCCTTTGGAGACCTACCACACCTCGCCGCACCTGTACACGGACTTGGATATTCCCGAGGACGTTACAGGACGTCTTCCGCGAGCACAGCGCACGCGCGAGGGACTGAGCGCAGAGAAGATTGAGGACTTGGGTGGTTCCTCGCGTGGTGGCCGAGGCCGAGGCCGAGGTGGGCGTTCTTCTGCCCGCTCGGGAGGACGCGGGGAGCGTTCAGCTTCCGGCGAGCGGACTCGTACCCGACGCCGTACCCGCAAGGATGGTGATCAGACACTGAATTCCGGAAAGCAGGGACGTTCTGACCGCGGAACCAAGGGCCGAGGCCGAGGCGAGCACTCCCCCGCACCACGAAAGCGGGTGCGCCGCCGTAAGGGCAGCGAAGAGTAAGGCGCGCGTTTACCGGCCGAGGAAAGGCATGGTGTTTGCGCGTAAGACAGGGTTCGCAAGCACCCAGTGAACAGCGGCTTCCCTCAGGACATCGCTGGCCTCGGTTGATTTTCCACCGCGAAGATCCCCCACTGCTTTCTTGGCGCGCACAAGCTCGTCTGCACTGAGGGGGACCTCGGAGGAAATGATCTCGAGGAATTGCTTGAGGAGCGCGTTAAAAGTTGGTTCCCAGTTAATGCCGCCGTTGTCGTAGACCTCGTAGGCGACCTTACCCGTGATCCTGATAGCTTCGCCTTGAAGTGTCTCGGCCTGATTATCAAGAGGAACTAGTAAGTCCCAGAGTTCGCCAGAAAGTTTCTTCCAGCTTTTCGAGGAATCGACTTCAAGCTTTTCTCCAACGCTTGGTGCCGGACGTACAACTTGCTGAGCGACGCCAAACATTTCACACAGCTGCCGCAAGGCTTCCGCGGCTTCAAGGAAACGGGGATTGTTAGCGTCTTCGGGGCTGTGTGCGATGATCGAGCAGCGATCTTTATCCATGGCTTGAAGAGCTTTGTATTCCTCACCGCTTGGGTGTGCGCCATGGGTACGCAAGACGTTGAAAACACGCAGGATTCTGGGGGAATCAAACAAGTTGTACCAACTGAGCGCGTACTTCGTCAGCGTGTAGTCCCCATAGATTCTTGAATGCGCATCAAGAGTGGGGTCAGCGCCCCACTGGATCATCTGTTCCACCTCGGGCGCGTCCAGGCGTTCGACAGCGCCGAACAACGGAGTTTGGTCCGTGTTATCTCGGGCATTGATATCGCCGCCAAGGGCAATGAGACCGGGGATCAGATCGGGTCGACGGTTCTTAACGCGGCAGTGAATGGGGGTTTGTCCGCGTTCATTGCGACAGTTGATGTCCTCGCCTCGAGCGACCAAGAACTCGACGATCTCTTGCGAGCAGAGGAGGTGCAAGAGTTTGGGCTTTCCGTATTCGCTCCGCAGGTATGCGCCAATCTCGCAGTTTTTCACTGCCTCAGCCACGGCCTCGACATCCCCGCTTGCGAGGATTTCTTTGATGTCGTTGGGGAGAGTTTTGCGCATACCGGCCTCCAAGTGAACGTTATTCTTCAAGAATAGCGTCTTAGCTAACGCCTCTGATCAGAATGCATTCCAAGTGTATGCAGGCGACTTATCGACGTTTGGTTGCTCGTTCTCCAATCACCTGGATCGCCCAGACTACGACTCCTCCAAGGACAGCAGCGGTAAAGTTTCCAAAGTGATTATTACGCCGTACTGCGGATGGTAGCGGTTCAGCATAGGCTGGCTGCGC
This sequence comes from uncultured Actinomyces sp., assembly GCA_938030835.1. GTDB lineage: Bacteria > Actinomycetota > Actinomycetes > Actinomycetales > Actinomycetaceae > Pauljensenia. The sequence continues at coordinate 23,168 of CALHID010000040.1, forward strand.
CGCAGTTTCTAGCTCTTGTGCTGGCAGATTTTGCTGAGTCTGAGCGCCTTCCAGAGCATCTGAAAGCGATCCAGATTCTCTCGCATTAGTACCATCACCGGTTAGTGAACTAATGAAACACTCGATTGTAGGCGAGAACATAGTAAAGAAGAACAGAACCGCTAATGCCGCTGAAAACGCAATTGCCATTGTGAACATCGGGATTGTTTCAATTGCTTGTGTTTGACATTGCTCCTTGATACACGTCCCTTCCGGTAGCGGGCGCGTGCACATTGCCCGTAGTAACGCAAACGAACTGAGCATGTTCGGTAGAAAAATACTGATGATGAACAATATGCCGCCGACACCGATACGTATTTCGTTTCGATACTTATCATTCATCACCGACAGCATCTGAAGAGCTGCGCCGACCAGGAAAAGAAACCAAATAAAGAACGCTTCATAGAGGGAAACAACTCCAGGTTCCGGATTACCGAGGAAGAAGGCGAAACCATTCCCACCTGCAAGGCGTAGTACGCCTCTAAACACCCCCAAAAGAACGGTAAAATTCAGCAACTGCACTGTTAGATACAGCCACTTCGACGCCTCGACCCCTCCCGTCCTACAAAATGCAATAACCGCAGGAACAAACAGGGAGAAAAAATACAGTGCGACATATGACCGAGCAAAGCCCTCGACGGCCTGATTTCTAATCTCTTGAACCGTTCCATGAACAAAAAAACCAATAATGCACAAAGCAAATGCCCAGATTAACCCCCAGACAGTAGCGGCCAATAGCCTGCTTGGTTTGCGTCGACTTTGAACACTCATACGCAGATTCTAGATCTAAGCGGCGCTGCGGTTCTCTTCTCGCATGTTTCACTGAATGCGACACGCAGTAAGAAGCAAATTTCCGCTACTTCAACGATAAATCTGCTTCAGAGGCAAACTGATGGACCGGCAAACCAACAAATACATGACATACACAAACGTCCGGCAGTGTTTCCACTACCGGACGCTTCAACTCCCCTATGAACCCGCGCGATCCCGTACTAATGAATGAACGCAAGCTCTCAAGGTGAGCAGTCTATATCCCCCGATCAGCCAACGCGGGAGATTTTAACGATCGCGCCTTCATCGCTGACGGCAACCAGCTCGTAGGCAAAGTCCCCTTCCAGCGTCATATCGATCTGGTTAAGAAGCGGGGTGGGTACGTGAGGTGCAACCAGCTCCATGGCCTCGCCGACGTTCAAAGAAGAAACGGCACCCAAGATTGCGGGGTGACGCAGGCGAGGCGGGAAGGGACGTGCGTCCAAGCGCGGAAGCTGAGCACCGTGATCGCAACCGCAACCGCATCCACCGGACTGAGCGGGCTCCTGAGCCTTTTCGGCGGAAACATCACGAAGTTCGAATTCGGGCAGGTCGGAATTAGGTTCGATCATGAGATCCCTTTCGTGGGGCTCGGCGGCTGAATCAAGCACCTGAGCAACGGCTTCTAATAAAACATAGTTTATACGTTTTTATTTGCCGAGCCCCAACGGGAGGCGTGAGCTAGAAAGCACACTTATTTCCACTCCCTACAAGCAGGTTTCACATCACGTTAAAGGCCATTCCCAGAGCGACTAGGAGATTTGCCAAAGAGTGCAGCATCCAGCTGGGGATCACAGAACCGCCCGCTGCTTGTTCATTTAGCCATCCCATAATCCAGCCATTGATTCCGGCAAGAACAGTGATGGCAACAAGGCTCAATACCGGGAGATAGTTGATGAACAAGAGTAAGTGAAGAAGAGCAAAGATAACGGCTTGAATGGCGTTTCCACGGGAAAAACCAAGGGACGCACATAAACGCTTAGCTAAGAAACCACGGAAGAAAAGTTCTTCAGCCAAGCCGGTCTGAATAAAGGCGTAGAGAAGGATCGGGACGACTGCAAGAAGTCCAGCACCCATAAATCGCGAGGTCGCCAGAGCACCCCATACCGAGCTTGCAATCCGAAGTGACGCCAGCGAGACAGCGACCCAGCAGACCAAGGCGATGCCCAGTTGTTTCTGCGAAACGCGCTGGACAGGACCAACTTTCCAGGTCGGAACATAAAGACCAATCCAGGTAGCAAATTCCAGACGACGTTTAGTTGTCACTGCCCACCAAATCGCCGGAATCAGCAGAGCAATTCCCAACTGAACGAAAGATGAAATAAAAGTCGCGAAGAGCATGAGTTTTCCCTGTCACACAAGCAGATAACTCTCAAAGAATACAGCTGAGCCCGGGGCGCACGTGAATGCGTCCCGGGTCATATACCGCTTATTGGCCAGCTCTTTTAACGCAATGAGGTTCGCTTTTCAATCGAGCGCGAGGCCCACACTGCTAGGAATAGTGCAAAGAGAGGGACCAAAATGCATGCGCCCATTCCCCAAACATTGGGATACCCATCAGTTCCCAAAGTCGCGCGATATGACGTCCACATAACCTCGGTACTGAAATGGCCGTCGAGAGTCATTGAGAAGGGCATGAAGAAGGTTCCAAATCCGCTCAAAACCTGGTCAACGATGTAGAGCAGGACCAATCCGATAGCCACCGCACCGAAGCCCATGTGGTTGAAGCGCCCTTCGGCCGCAATACTCATGACCGCACAGACCTGAAGAATCAGCGCAATACACGAAACGATCCAGGTAATACACAAAACCACAAGCGCCAGAGTCGAAAAAATCGCAAATAGCGAACGTGGGCCAGCAGTGTAGTCGGCGAGAGTGATGCCCTGACTCCATGCCGCCGCCCACGCAACTGCAATGCCTCCGCCGATGGCTAAGGCAAGCGCGATGAGGAATTCGATGATCATTCGGCTGACCTTTGCCCAGTAGATCACAGCGCCTGACACGGGCAGAGTCATGGTGAAGTACCCCCGTTGTCCGTACAGAGTCTTCCAGTAGTCACTCATTCCACTGATCGCTGCACCCACAGGAATCGCTACGCACATCAGGTAACCAAACATAGTCATTGTCCCGCTCAGTCCCGGGACTCCACTTGCGACAACACCGACCGTCACGGCAAGGATCGCAATAGCGGTCCCCATTTGACGAAGATCAGTGCGCAGGCGACTACCGATTTCATAAGACAGCATTTTCCCGAACATCAGCGGTATTCCTTCCTGAAAATCGCATCTAAAGAGTCCCCACGCGTCGCACGCAGATCATCCGCATCTCCTTGAAGAAGAACCTGTCCCTCTTTCATGAAGAGCGCATAGTCAACGAAATGTTCGATATCCGAAATCAGGTGGGTTGACATGATGAGGAGCGACTCGGGATCAAACTCACGCAAAATCCCCTCGAGGATAATGTCGCGAGTTGCCGGATCTACCCCACTAATCGGCTCGTCCAACAAGAAAACCTTCGCCTTGCGCGCCATGATCAGGCTGATTTGAAGCTTCTCCCCCATTCCCTTACTCATCTCACTGAGTGGTCGCCCCTCGGGGAGTTGAAAGAAATCAACCATGGTTCGCGCTCTTTCCGGTTCAAAATCAGCAAAGAAACGCGAGTAGATATTAATCGCATGCTCCACGGTCCATTCGCCGTTAAGGAATGCTGCCGAAGGCAAGTAGGACACAATGGCTTTTGTATCGATCCCAGGTTTGTGTCCATCGATACTCACCTGCCCTTGGTAATCATTCAATACGCCCGCAAGGATTTTCAGCAGTGTCGTTTTCCCACATCCGTTGGGACCCATCAGACCGACGATGTGCCCGGAATCCAGTGACAGCGAATAGTCCCGCAGAGCTGGCGTTTTCCGGTAATGCTTCGTGAGATGCTCAACGTGGACGAGGTCTTGCCCCATACACGTTCCGCGCTCAGTTTGTGTGGTCATGAGTTTGCCTCCTTGGCTACTTCTCCGTGGCATCCCAACGTTGATCGATCAGAGCCCGAGCACCTTCCAGATCGATTCCCAGTGAACGACATGCGCGAATGTAGGCATCTGCCGCAAGATGCGCGTCGTTCTTCCGCAGGGCATGCAGAGCGCACTCGTCAGTTGCGACAAAACGCCCTGCGGTCCGCTTCGGGACCGTCAGCCCTTCTTCGTCAAGTGCACTCAGGGCTCGCTGAACGGTATTGGGATTGGTGCCTGCCTCGATCGCGAGATCACGCACGGAGGGGATCTTTTCGCCAGGTTTCCACGTACCGTCGGTAATACGACCGCGGAACGAATCAGCTAATTGGATCCAGATTGGACGGGTGTCATCGATGCGCATCGATGTATCCCTCCTGTCTATCTGTATTAATACACTAATACAGTGCCACACTATCGAAACTGTGTCAACACAGTAATACAGTTTGCTCAGAAAACGAACAACAGCAAACGCCCCGTTGGGAAATCCCAACGGGGCGTTACGGCATTAAGCCATGCAGCCAGCCTTAAACAGGCCGCTTTTTATGCATTCACGCAATCGGTTCGGCGTTGATGTGCCAGACCTCGCGAGCGTAGTCACTGATGGTTCGGTCAGAGGAGAAACGACCGGAACGCGTGATATTGATCCAGGCCTTGCGTGACCAGGCATCCTGATCGCGATAATCCTGTGCCATGCGGTCCTTCGTCTCACGGTAGGAAGCGAAGTCACCCAAGACGTAGTACACGTCAGCAGGCTCGTATCCCGATTCCAGAAGCGACCAACGCAGGTCATGGAACCAACCGGAGTTGGAGTCATCCAAGGTGCCATCGGTCAAAGCATCGATCACGCGCTTCAAGCCAGGCACGTTCTCGTAGTGCCAACGAGGATCGTAGTGGCGACGCAGTTCGGGAAGCTCATCATCGGTCGCACCGAAGATATAGGCGTTCTCCTCCCCCACGGCCTCGAGAATCTCAACGTTCGCACCGTCCAGCGTGCCCAGGGTGAGGGCACCGTTCATCATGAACTTCATGTTGGACGTGCCCGAGG
>CALHID010000041.1 GCA_938030835.1 uncultured Actinomyces sp.
GGACGACGACACCTACTGGGGCGCCGAAAACCCTGTTGCTAATGAAAAGTACGTCGCGTGGCTCAACGAACACGGACTTCCACCTGTTCGCGCACATGATTTCTGGCGAGGAAAGCTCCCAGGTGGCCGCGACGGACACATCATTGCAGCACGCCTCGAGCAGCCAGAAGAAGCGACCTTCGAACGCTTCTTGGCTGATCGCGCCATTGAGAAGCTTCGCGAATATGCGGCCGATTGGAAGGAAAACGGACAACCCTTCAGCCTGGACGTTCACTTCTTTGGCCCACACCTTCCCTACTTCCTCCCCGATGAATGGTTCGATTTGATCGATCCAAACGATGTCACCTTGCCCGAAAACTTCGGTGACTCGCTCATCGGTAAACCGCAGATCCAGCAGAACTACGCAACCTACTGGTCGACATCGTCCTTCGATAACGATCAGTGGAAGAAGCTCATCGCTGTCTACTGGGGATACGTCGCCATGATTGACTTCGAAATCGGTCGAATCATGGATGTGGCACGCGAACTGGGCATCCTGGATGACACCGCAGTCTTCTTCTGCGCAGACCACGGAGAATTCACCGGCTCCCACCGCCTCAACGACAAGGGACCGATGATGTACGACGATATTTACAACGTCCCCTTCATCGCGCATATCCCCGGTGTTTCCGCTGTGGGCCAATCCGACGCCTTCGTGTCTTTGATTGATCTTCCTGCAACCGTCCTTGATATCGCTGGACTTGACCCAGCATTGGTTGAAGACGGACGTTCGATAGTTGACCTGACGCGAGGCGAGGATGTGCCAGGTTGGCGTGAAGACATCGTCTGCGAATTCCACGGACACCACTTCCCGCTGCAACAGCGAATGCTGCGCACCAAGGAATTCAAGCTCGTCATCTCACCGGAGTCGATCAATGAACTCTACGATTTGAGAGTTGATCCCGCAGAGATGAACAATGTATACACGGTGCCCGTCTACGACGACATTCGCCGTGAACTCGCAACGAACCTATACCTCCAACTCCGCGAGCGCGGAGACCACTCCTTCGCAAAGTGGATGGCGGCCATGACGGATTTTGATATTCCGCTGGTCAACACCGCTCGAAGCGATCTCGACGAGGTCATGGGTAAGTAACACACCATCCGGTGTGGGCCTTCCGGGGCGTGAGGGAGGCCCACACCGCACAACATCGAAGGAGAGGACATGGACTACGATCTTCACGCCGCCGTGCCCTCTTTGGAAGATCAGATCACCAGTTATCTTGGTGAAAATCCCCCCGCGTCACGCGCAGAGCTTTGCGATGCCCTTGGGGTTTCGAGAACAACACTCGGGCGTGCAATCAAAAAACTCATCGATGCTCACGCCGTCATCTCTCTCAAGGGGGATGAACGAACGGGGGCGGGCCGTCCGACGACTCTGTTCACATCGGCGCGCTTGTGCGCATACTCGGTTGGCATTGTGATCAGCCGAGCCTCTTTCGCTGGGGGTTTACTCAATCGAGGCGGCGATGTCCTCATTGCACAATCAGTCCCCGCCTCACGTCCCATCAACTATCTTGAAGCACTTGACGCCATGGGAGCGATGCTCCTCGAGCGCGTACAGACGCGCGGCATCATTACTGACTACATAAGTACCATCGGGATCGGCCTGCCAGTCCCCATGGGTTCAAATATTTCCCACTCACCCCATCCCCCCTACCCCAGCCGCGAGAGCGTCATCGATACCATTTCACGCCGCTGGAACGGGAAAATCCTCATCGATACAACTGCACGCCTTTCTGCCCTGAGCGAGGCGCTATGGGGTGCCGGACAGGGGTATCCATCAATCCTCT
>CALHID010000042.1 GCA_938030835.1 uncultured Actinomyces sp.
TGTCGACCATTGAACGTCCAATTACTCGCGCTGTTATTTGGTCCAATCTCTTTAGCGCACTTCGCGGCGGTGAACTGGATCCGCGCGACTACATTCACTCAGCCCTCACTCATATGGCCGAGGAAAGCGAAGATGCCATTTTCGAGCGTCTGCTGGCAACAATCCGAGTCGCCCGTTCCTTCCTTCCTCGCAGCTCACGAGATCGTTGCGACCACGAAATCCTGAACACGCTTGCAGAGTTTATGCGTCATGCTTCCCTTGACCGAGGCCGTGCCGCCCTTCGGCTTTTTGTTGACGTCTGGATTGCATGCTCAGATGAGACCTATACCGAGGCCGTGCTTGAACTCGCCCACGGTCGCCACAGTGATAGCCTTCCCTTCATTGAGGGGGAGGAGAGCGCTTGGGATCTTCGCAGGGGTTGCGCCGCCCGTGGCCTCGTAACCGAGAAAGAGTTGGATTCCTGGCTCGAGGCCTCGCCGACAGGGGAGAACCGTACCCGCTGGTTCCGTTCGCGTGCCGCGCTTCCTGACGCTGATATTCGTTCACAGGTTTGGCACGACATTTGTCATGGATCGACAATGTCAAACCTTGACTTAAGCGCTTCTTTGCAAGGTCTGAACGACTCAACGTGGAACAGCCCCGGTTATGTCACGCAGTATTTCGATCAGTTGCTCCCATTTTGGATGAAGTCATCAATGGGCCTAGGGATTCGTTTTGTTGAGGATGGCTTCCCGATGTCTATTGATGTTGAACGTCAGAACTCGCTTGAGGATCCCATTGAGGCTGCAAAGACTTGGCTTGAGGAGCACTCAGCGGCCGCGCCTGCACTTACACGCCTGGTCATTGAGAAGCTCGATGATCTTGAGCGAGCTTATTCTCGTCAGAAGCAGTGGCAATGAGTAATCAGCACACGTCTTCTTCGTCGGCAGGTAATGATCCTGCTGCATCGATGTCCCTTCTGAAGGCAATCCTTGAGAACCCCTTGGATGCTGGATATGGGACCTATCATGAGAAAGCCAGTCACGGTGCTACCTCAATTTTCCAACGGACCATCACGATTCTCATTGCAATCTCATTGGGTATTGGTGCGGGGTTTGCAATCAGTGGTTTGCGCGCCCAAGCTCAAGGGGATGTGCACTCATCTCTTTTGACTCATGCTCAGGCTCAAACGCAGCAAATCACTCAAATGAGAGACGAAGTCACGAAGCTTCGCACGCATGTGAAAGAACTATCAGCCGAACAAGGACAAAGCAGTATTCACGAAAATGCTGCAACAGCGCTGGCGAATGCTGATACTCAGGTGAGCGGGCCGGGACTGAAAGTAACGCTTACTGATGCAGCAAATGCAGTGTCTTCACGGCAGAGCGGTCAAGGACAAGTACGTGACCAAGATATTCGAATGGTTGTCAATGCCCTGTGGGGTGCCGGGGCTGAAGCAGTGAGTGTGAACGGCCAAAGAATTGGTCCTGGTTCTTTCATCCGAACGGCAGGTTCAGCGATCTTGGTTGACGTCACTCCGGTTTCTTCACCGTATACGATCGAGGCAATTGGTGATGCGAATACCTTGTCATTGTCGTTGGTCCGCGGCTCAACGGGGGATTATTTGTCCAGTGCAGAATCCCTCACAGGAATTAAACTAAGTGCACAGTCTGTCAAAGAAATGACGCTCAACGCACGCGATAACCGGTCGACTCGTTGGAGTGAGACCATCGAAGAGGGGCACTAAGGTGTTAGCAGTTCTTGGTCTGATATTTGGAATTGTTGTTGGTGTCCTCATTGACCCAACTGTCCCCACGTGGCTTCAGCCCTTCCTGCCGGTCGCTGTTGTTGCT
>CALHID010000043.1 GCA_938030835.1 uncultured Actinomyces sp.
TAGCGCACCTGCTTTGCAAGCAGGGGGTTACGGGTTCGAGTCCCGTTAGCTCCACAACCAAAGGTCCAGCTTCGGCTGGACCTTTTTGTTATGCGCGGAGTAGATCGGACGAGGCGCTAAGGGCGTTGGGCCAAGAGCCTTCAGCCCGCGATCAACAGCGCGCCCTGATCGATGCGCACAGCAACCTTCGCGCCGCGACCAATAGCATCCCCATCGACCTCAACAATTGCAGGTTGATCCAGTTCAAGCTCACACTCGCGTACCTGCCTGATCGAGAGCTCGGCGGGGGAGACAGGCGTATTGACCGCGGGAAGTCCAAGGCTCTGACTGAAGACCTTCAAGGACAGATCTGCCCAACCAACCAAACCAGCCTGCGTATCCACAGCGATGACATCAAGCAATCCGTCATGCAGCGAGGCCTCGGGAGCCAAGGTGATGACCGGCAGATCTCCGCAGTTCGCAAACAGTACGCAACGAGCGGTGAATTCCGAAGAATCATCGCCACCGTGAGCGGCCTGTCCACGAAGGCGAGCACCCATGCGAGGAACATCCAATGAATTAATAGCCGAAAGTACGTAAGCAGCCCAGCCGATGTTCTTCTTCAGCTCAGGATCCGTCTTCGACATGGTCTCACCGTCGAAGCCCATCCCGGCCAAGGTCACAAAGGGGAATTCATCGTCTAAGGCCAGCGCGGCCTCGTCAGAGGAGGAAGGATGCGAGGAGGTCACGCCTGCGAGCAGTTTTCCTTCACAGGGAAGGTCAAAGCGCTCCTCGGGATCAACCATGCGAAGCCAGGCCAGATCAACTCGGTGGGTGGATTCTCCAAGCGCAACCGCTAGTGCATCAAGAGGGGAGTCCAGCGGAAGCCCAAGATTACGGGCCAAAACGTTGCCAGTGCCCTCGGGAAGAATACCCATGCGCACTCCGGTGTGGGCCAGGCCTGCGGCAACAGCGCGAACTGTTCCGTCTCCGCCGGCGGCGATGACATGCGTTGCGCCAGCGCGCACGGCCTTGCGTGCCTGAGCGACACCGGGATCGGCAATGGTCGTCTCAATGAAATGAATGTCACGTACGCCGAGTGCACGTGCATCCATCGTCAGGGAGTTGCGAAATTCCTGCGGATCGTCATGCTTGGAAGGATTAAAAACCACCCAGGGGCGAATGTTTTCGGCAATGCTCGGGGGCAGTGAAATTGCCGAACGATGCGCACGACGTGACCGTGACTGAATGAAGTACTTAGCACCTGCTGTGACGCCTGCTCCGGCAATTCCAGCGAGCGCGATCAGGTACGGTGACGGTGCACGAAACTTTCGCATACTCAAAGTGTAAAGGGCACTGAGCCCACAGCACAGACATTTGTCGGCACTGACATGCTTCAGTGAACTAAGATGGCCCCATGATTGATGTGCGTTCACTGCGTGAAAACCCCGAGCCCGCACGCGCCTCACAGCGCGCTCGCGGAGCTGATCCCGCCCTTGTTGACCAGATTCTTGAAGCCGACGTTGCGCGTCGCGAGGCCCTCCAGAACTTTGAGGCCCTGCGCGCAACGCAAAAAGAGGTGTCCAAGTCCGTGGGTCGCGCATCCAAGGAAGAACGCCCCGCCATTCTTGCGCAGGCAAAGGAACTCGCTGAGGAAGTGAAGGCAGCCGAGGCCGCCGCGAACGTTGCCGATGCCGATGCCGATCGCCTGGCCCGCCTGCTCCCGAACCTGGTCCTCGACGGAGTTCCCGTTGGCGGCGAGGATGACTACGTTGTCCTGCGCCACGCAGGCCCGGAGCGTCGTGACTTTGCAGCCGAAGGCTTTGAGCCCCAGGACCACTTGGCACTGGGCGAAGGCCTTGACGCGATCGACACCAAGCGCGGCGCGAAGGTTTCTGGCGCACGCTTCTACTACCTCAAGGGAATTGGTGCCCGCCTCGAGCTGGCTCTGATGACCATGGCCATGGATCAGGCACTTGCCAACGGCTTCGTGCCCATGATGACCCCGACCCTCGTGACCCCGCAGGTCATGGGCGGTACCGGCTTCCTCAACGAGCACTCCGACGAGATCTACTACCTGCCCGCCGACGACC
>CALHID010000044.1 GCA_938030835.1 uncultured Actinomyces sp.
TGTGGCGATGGCTGGGTTTGGGCACCGCTATCCCTCCTTGGCGATTTGGCCGCTTCACGCGCCGGCTGAGCCTTGGGAGTACTCCCCTGAGCAATTACGAGGCATCAGCGACCTTGTGCACGCTATGCACGCGGCGACGGGCGCGGAGGTGCCGTGTAACGAGGAGTGGTACTACCGGCCGCCGAGTTCATCGATCCCCATGCGCATGAGGATTTTGATCAAGTGGAGGATTTCCACGATCGCCGGTTTTGAGGGCGGGACAAGGATTTACCTCAATACGATTGATCCGTGGTCCGTGCACCAGCGGATGCTGGAACGCCTGGTTGTCATGCGTGATGAGTGTTCGATCGCCCAGATGAAGCTAGGTGAGGAGTGCAAGGTCACGCCGCTGCTGTTGAGGTGAGGGTTCGGGCGGGTTACCGGCGTCGGTTTGTTTTTTACACGAGGTCAAGATGATCTCGCTCCCGGTTCGCCGGGCATGGCAAAGGCGAGAGACCCGAGGCCTGCCCTGAAACGGTGGGCTGGCTGGCTTCTCTCGCCTTATACAAATGTCGGGCCTTCGGCCCCCACTTTCTGACGGGCTTTTATTTCGAGCCTCGCGGGGGGTACCAACCCGACAGGGTCGAGCCTAACAGGGATTGATCAGGAAAGCTAGGCCTAGCTTGAAATCAAAACAGTGCGGGTGTTCTACCCAATAAAAAACTTGTGGCCCCAACATCAGTTGGGGCCACAAGCCTAAACGCGGTAGCGCAGGGATTTGAACCCTGGGTGGCTGTTACACCACACAGCATTTCGAGTGCTGCACCTTCGGCCGCTCGGACACGCTACCTCGGCACCCCACAATAGCGGATCTGGCAGGATGGGGCAATTCCACGCCAAGATCGAGGAAGCGACCTAGACTGACGACATGGCAAAACGGCGTATCGATCCAGCAGAAGGCCACAGCGCTCTCCTCACGTGGTACCGCGCCCCCGAAAGCGCCTCGCGAGCAACTCTTTTCACCGCCGTACGCTACACGCTCGAAGAAATCGCAGCCCTGCACCCCGGCCGCTCGGTCGAGCTCCGCGTTCCCCCGGCCGGTGCCACTCAGATCCTGCCAGGAACAACTCACCGCCGAGGGACTCCCCCGGCGGTGATCGAAATGTCGCCAGAAACCTGGCTCAAACTCGCATGCGGAATGCTGGACTGGAATGACGCGCTCTCCCACGGGGACCTTCAGGCCTCGGGACAGCGCACCGACCTATCGGCCTACCTTCCGCTATTCCCAAACCTGCGCGCAGACTAAATCAGGCCTCGATAGCGGGATTCTGAATCTGGTCAAGGACCTGCGCGACCCCCTCAACAGGAGCAAACCACTTATTAGTGCGGTTCACGACGCCGCGCTGAGCAACTGCTGCGATAGCTGCAGAAACCGCGGCAAAAGCGACCACGGAAACCAAGGATGCCGTGCCATCATCATCTTGAGGTGCGGCCTGACCGGTCACAGCCTTCCACCCCAGCTCCGCGGCTTTTCCGGCCACAAAACCGACGGCCATCGACAGCCCTGCGGTAATGAGTTTCTGGCTAAGACTGCTTCCCATGATGACTCCTTGCGTCAGATAGCATCGAACACTCGATACTGACATTTTGCCCTATCACCGCGGGAATATCTCTCCTTCCATGCACTATTGCTTAGACTGGTACGGTGCGAAAGACCAAGACCGCCTCCCCGTCCACCCAACGCCAAGCTCGCCGCTTCGCCAGTGCCACTCTCCTATGCGCGCTCGCACTGAGCGCCTGTTCCCCGTCAATCCCTCAGGGAGCCCAGTGGACGGACGATCCTTTCCGCACAGACTCAAGCTCGTCTACCCAAGCGGGCTCGGCCTCGGCAGTAGCGAAGCACACGAAGGCAAGCGGTGACCAAGGAATCCCGCGCGGAAGCGGAACCCTACGCGTCGCTTACGCGCCCGGCTGGCAACTTCCCGCTGATTACGTCTCTGCTTTCGAGGCGGCCAGCGGCTACACCGTTGAGCAGAGTGAGTACGCTCCGAATTCGTCGCAAAATGCCGACGTCATCTTTGGCGTCGATTCAAAACAAGCTGCTGCTTTGGGGACAGCAATCCCCATCGGCAATGACCCGGTATGCGCATGGGCTGATCGCTCATGGTTCTCCGCAAATAGCAAGCCACTCCCCTCTTCACTCAAGGACCTTTCCTCGGCAAACTTCGCCCCTCTGACTGCGATTCCTTCCCAGGATTCCGAGGCCGGCGCTGCTTTTGCCACGAAGGCCAGCTCAGTCCTCGGCGAGGACTACGAGGACTGGAAAGAAAACCTGAACGACGCGCATTCGATCTCTTCCTCCGCGGCGGAAGCCTTGGGACAGTGGACCGCTACCCTTGCGGATGATCGCCTTTCACTCATCTCGGGCGCGACCAGCGCGCAGGGCTCCCACCAGCGTCCGATCCTGATCTGGGATGCGCGCCTGGCAGTTGCTGCAGCTTCCAATACCGGCACCGAAAGCCGCGCCGAGGCTATCCCTGGGACCTGCGTGGATTCAACCGTTTCAGCCGCAGTCCCACAGTCTTCTTCAAATTCCGAGGCCGTTCGCTCCTTCCAAGCATTCCTCGAATCCCAGCTGGGGAAGAACGCGGCCGCCTACGCGGGACTTGCCTATAACGAAGGAGTCCCCGAGGACTCGCAAGCCGCGTGGTTCATGAAGCCGGCGAAGTAGGCAGGCCTCCTGCAGCCTTTGCTTTCGCCTGAAGCCGTTCTTTCTTACGCTCTCTGACCCATTGGTGGCACGCGCGCGCAGAAAGGGCCAATAGGGCAAGCACTCCCAAAGACGAACGAATCAGCGTCATCAAGACGATGTGAGTTGCACCTGAACTGGCAATATCTGCAGCGCCAAAAATAATGTCGGCACTCAGGGCTGTCAGAAGGATAATTCGCGCACGAGGATGCCCGTTCCACGTCATGACAGCAGTGATGATTTCCATAACAAGAAGTATCAAAGTCACAAGGGCGACAATCAGCCTCATCGTCAAAATGTAGATTTGCGCATCGGCGACATCATCAATGCCGATGACATTAAGCGCGATGTATTTCCACGGATTTTGAAGGACGAGATAGGTCTGGAACAGCTCGGTTGCAAACATAAGGGCAACCAGGGCCATACCGACAACCAGTTGAACTGGGCGCTGGCGATCCGCTTGAGAATCGACATCGTGAGCATCTGCCATTTCATGCGCATCATCATCGTTGGGCTCAACGTCTTGAACATCCAATAAGTACAAGTCACCGTCGGTGATGACTCGGTCGCCACCACCATTTTTGTCGTGGTAGGAACTGAAGAAATCGGGAAGAATCTCAAGCTCTGCCGCGGGGTTAGCGAAGAGGACATCATCGACAATGAAGTTGCGCTCGATGTCGATATCGGCATCGATCTTATGGGTGATTTGGAAGGTCAAAAGACTCAATCCGACAGCACGATCAAAGGTTCCCGCTGCAAGCCATTCGACGCGACGACCACCCGGAAGAACCCAGCCATCAGGCGTCCGCCAAAAACGCACGTGATGGCGTTCTGAAGAACGACCGGGAACCGCTTTTTGGTAGGCGAAGTCCTGCTTACGTCCAAAGAGCACAAGATTCGAAACTGGCGCAGCATCGTAGCTTCTTCGACTGATGAAGGCCCGTATTACTCGAAGAACGGTGCGGGGCGTAATCGGGTCAGCGCGCACCCAGCCGGCCGCTGTCATGGCAGCGTGAATATCGATCTCGCTACCAACAAGAGCGAGGTTTACCGGGTCACCGAGAAGGCCATCAGCAGTCCTTGTACGACCGATAAAGTAGTCGGGAACATACAGCCACGTGAGCAACTGGTGGATTCTGGGAAGTGCGAGGTAGGCGGTAACAGCCCAGCAGATTAGAAACCAGGCGATGGCAGTAGGTTTGAGCTTGATTGAACCCGCCAAGAAAACGTAGGCAAGCCACAGTGTTGCCACACCGGAAAAGATAAAGAACAGGGCATCGACGACATCATCGAAACCCCAGTCGCGGTCCTGCGTAAACGAGAGTTTGTCAGATGCGCGCTGGTAAACAGGGGGTTTCTGGGGACGCGGGCGCGAATGAGCGGAGGCGTTTTCGCCTTCATAGTTCGACTCAATGGCCGATACGTGATTCTCGCTCATGTCCCTTCCTCATGCGTAGACGTGTAGCCACAAGCCTAGTCTGAGAAGGCTCATCCTTCCGCTTTTCTGAGAGCCTGTATTCTCATCGTTTACACCTCGGCAGCGCGGGCTTTTCGAGCTGATGACATCGTCATAAGACATACCGAGAAGAGATTGAGGGCGCCCGGAAAGAGACTCAACAGGCGCCCTCGTGGAGACGCAGAATGTCAGGGGGTGTTTTACGTCTCCGTTCCTCACGTTAGCGCCGACAAGAAATCATTCGAAGGTTTTTACTTCTGTGTTTTTCTCAAGATTTTCCCTTAAATAAGAAGGTATCGAGCATATGTGACAACCATGTCTACCGAAATAAAACAGGGTGATGCGATTTGAACAAAATTGGCAAACCAACACCCGTGACACACAAATAAAACACCCTCCAGCCTTAAAAAGGACTTTAGTCCCATTCTTGGCTGAAGGGTTGTTTAATTCAGCGAACTCTGCGCTTAGGCGTGCTTACGAATGTAGTCTGCGAACGCCTCGATAGCTGACTTCACGAATCCCTGAGTCGTCGCATCAATGAAGCGACCATCTTCGCCGATGTCCTCATGCGAGATCTTCATGTAGACCTCGGGCTGTGTCATCAGCAAGGGGTTGAAGAACTCAAGAGTCTGACGGGTTGCAATCTGCCCAATAGCAGCACCGACCGATCCCATGGACGCGCCCACGACGTAAACAGGCTTACCACCGATAGGGTTGGATCCCCACGGACGACCAAACCAGTCGATAGCATTCTTCAGGCCACCAGGAATCGAGCGGTCATACTCGGGAGTTGCAATCAGAACAGCATCCGCATCTTCAAGGATCTTCTTAGTAGTCGGTAATGTCTCGTAAGACCCCTTTAATCCTGCAGGGAAGTGGGCAAGTTCTTCTCCATTCAATGTGTAGATAACTCCCTTTTCATCGGTTTTGTAGACTTGATTTTCACTATCAACATGGAAGC
>CALHID010000045.1 GCA_938030835.1 uncultured Actinomyces sp.
AAAACTCTCTGGATCATCTCCTGCCGCTACCATTACGGCCAGTAGCTCCCACGGTTTAAAGCAGCGCGCTACCCAGGCGGCAGATGTTATCGATGTAGTGCTTGTACCAGGGAAGCGCTTCCCACTCTTCGATGGTGAGCAAACGCGATCGCGCAATGATGCGCTGATCGTTTTCCAGGAGAAGATCAACAAGATGCGAGTCTTGGGCTAGCAGCATGACTTCGTAGTTCAATCCGAAGGAGCGGTAATCCATGTTGGATGATCCGATTGCTGCGAGTTCCCCATCGACCACGACGTACTTCGAGTGCAGCATATTGGGCAAAGCATAGAGGTGAACCTTTACGCCGGCTTTCAATAGAAAACCGTAGTAGCTACGTTGCGCGTGCCCGACCAAGAACTGATCGAATTGCTCGGAAACATAGAGATGGACGTCAACCCCCGACATCGCTGCACTTGTCAATGCCGTCAGGAGTGGTTCATCGGGAATGAAGTACGGGCTGGCGATAGATACATGCGTATGTGCCTGCGAAATCATCGAAACGAACATCCGCAGGTTGGGCTCTGTCGGGTAGGCCGGCCCTGAGGGGATGATCTGCATAGGTTTGCCCTGGCTTGGCTCTGCCTGGGCAAGGTTAAGATCATCGACCGTAAGTTCTTCGCCCGAGGCGTAGTACCAGTCCGTCGCGAACACCGCCTCCATCTGGCGAACGATTTCGCCACGTACTTCAACCGAAGTGTCGTGGTATTCAATCCCCGCTTTTTGATAGGCGGGAGTGTCATAGTCCGCGGCCACCATATTGTGCGAACCAATGAAACCGAGTTCACCGTCAATCAGTAGGAGTTTGCGGTGGTTCCGTAGGTCTGGCCGTCGAATTTGCCCCTTGAATAGATTGAAGGGAAGCACGATGTGCCATTGGATGCCGGATTCGTCCAAGACTCGACAAAAATCGCGCCAGCCCGGAATTGTCCGCACCCCGTGATGATCCACCAGCAATCGCACGCTCACCCCGCGAGCGCAGGCACGAACCAGGGCTTTGTAGAGCGGATCAGTGGACTTATCCCACGAGGTTTGGAAGTACAGGACATTGATGTGGTGTTGCGCCCGATCGACCTCGCAGGCCATCGCCCGAAAAGTCTCGTCTGTGTCGTTGAGAAGTTGCACGACTTCCCCGCTGCTGACGGGAAAGGAAGTCTGCTTCCTATTGAGCTGCATCAGCGAAGCTGTTCGCTCAGGCAGAGCGCTACTGCCCTTGTCAATTTCTGCAGACTCATGGGGGTTTCCGCCACTTTGAGCTTTGTGGGAAGCCGCGCCCAAAATACCCTTCACCAATTGGTGCGCCTTTGGATCAGAGCGCAGGGACTTTCCCATTGCCCACCAAGATCCGAAGATCAGATAGAGGGGAACGCCAACAACTGGCCATAAGAAAATGAGCAAGAGCCATGCCGTTGAAGTCGATGCCCTACGCTTCTTTGGAACAACACCCAGTGCGACTAGCCGGATGGCCAATTCAAATGTGCCGACAAGGAACCACACCCACAGGGGCGGCTGATGGCTCAGTGGCGCGGGTAGTGGCATCGCAGTTACTCCTGATCCGATTCAACTCGAAGGAATCCCCAGCGAATTAAGGTCCGCACCTGCGGGAAGAGTTCTTCTTGAAGCTGCAGTGAATCGCATTCCAATAGGGCTGCAAGCGCCCCGCAAATCTGACCAACGCTGAGTTCACCATCTGATGCGCCGACTAGAGCACTTAGAGCAGTGGTCGAGGCAACCGATTGTCCAAGTCCTCCCCCTTGGTGAAGAACCAATGCGGAGGGATCTTGTGCTCCGGGTAGGAAATATCGTTCTTCCGTCACATCGGAAGCAAAGAACAGGTGAAGGTCACTGAGATCATCGGGAAGCCGCAAGGACGCAAGCGCACGCTGCGCGTCTTCGCCAGATGGGGATTCTCCCCCTTCGAGTTCATCGCATTCGCACACGCCCGGGCGCGGCGTATCGAGCTTTCGCAGGGCGACCATGCCCATGCCAATTTCGACGACTCCTGCCTGTACGAAGTCTTCAAGCCACTGAGTGTATTCGCGTTCGTAGTCTTCGCGCTGGTGCAATTGCTGGCCGGAGTCACGAAGCCACATTTCAACGTAGTGAGCGGGATCAAGCCGGTCTCGCTGCACAATCCACGCGTCAACGGGAAGATCTTCAACCCACGAGCGCACGACACTCTGCCAGTCATCCGGGTGTCCCAAGCGCCCGGGAATCTCCCAATTCGCAAGGAGTTGCACAACACCGCCGGGCTTGAGGTAGTTAGGGCTTTCCCGGATCACCGTGCGCACCAGATGATCGCGGCTCATTCCGCCGTCGCGGTATTCCAGAACTCCTGAGCTTCGAAGCGAGTCTGGGGTGATAACAAAGGGCGGGTTCGAGGCAATCAGATCGAATTCTTCGCCTTCGACCGGTTCAAAAAGGGATCCTTGACGAACATCCAATTCGACACCGTTGAGCGCGGCGTTGAAGCGCGTGATCTCACACGCCCGCGCCGACAGGTCTGTTGCAACAACGCGAGTAGCGTGTGTGGCCAAATACAAGGCCTGGATTCCGCATCCACACCCTAGGTCCAAGGCGGATTCGACAGGAGTTCGAAGCGTGGCCTTCAAAAGCGAGGTCGTTGCACCACCGATTCCCAGAACATGATCTGGACGAATGGGTTCTCCCGTCACGTCTTCACCAAGGTCCGACAGGATCCACCAGTTCTTGAGGCCGCCTTGCAGCTGCGCCGCGTGAGGACGCAGGTCGTAATTTGCTTTGAAAAGTTGCTGACCCAAGGGCGAATCTACATCGAGTGCGGGAAAAATCAATCCCAAGTCGACCGCGCCACGCACTCCAAGAGTTGGCAGAGCTTGTGCCAGGACGTCCCCACTTTCCGCGCAGCCCAAGACAAAGAATCGCGTCAACACCACAGCTGGGGAATCTTTCCGCTGAAGTTCGCGAACGGCAGGAACCCTTTGATTGCGCATGAGCGCAGCGCGCGCCGTCGGGCTGATCATGGTTTCCATCGCGTCAACGCTCCACCCGGCGCTACCCAGGTCTGCTGCCAAGCGCGCGATCAATCCGGGTTCCAATCCCGGCGTCGGACTGGGAAGAGTGTCAATCAATGATTCCGTCATAGCATTACTTTCTCACGCCTGACCTGCATCTGCGTCGACTTATTCATGCAAGTTCTCAGGCACATATTCCCACGAGCTTGCCCGCTGCGCAGGCCCTCCCGCTCACCCATTAGAATGCCTGTGTCCCCAAGGAAAAGGATGAGTGGATGTCTGGCGGACTGGTAGCACTTCTGGACGATATTGCAACCCTCGCAAAAGCCACGGCTTCATCTATTGATGACGTCGCATCAAGCGCGGTGAAGGTATCGGCCAAAGCGGTTGGCGTCGTCATCGACGACACCGCCGTCACTCCGCAGTACGTCTCCGGGCTTTCCCCCAAACGCGAGCTGCCGATTATCGGGAAAATCGCCAAGGCCTCGTTGATCAACAAGCTGATTGTTATTCTGCCGATCGCGCTGCTGCTCACCTGGTTTGCACCGCAGGTCCTACCCTTCCTCTTGATAGCGGGCGGCGCTTACCTGTGTTTTGAGGGGGGAGAGAAGGTTCTCGAGGCCTTGCACTGGCTTCCCGAACACGAAGATTCAGCCGAAGACACGACCCCTCAAAGCGCGGAAGACCTGGAAAAGAGCATCGTTTCTTCGGCCTCGCGCACGGACCTCATTCTTTCCTCGGAGATCATGTTGGTCTCCATGGACGGACTGAACTCCGAGTCCATGTCGATGCGCGTTGCGGTTCTGATCGCAGTCGCTTTCTTCATGACCTTTTTCGTCTACGGGATCGTTGCGGTCTTGGTGCGAATGGATGATTTCGGGCTTCGCTTGGCCAAGGGCGCGACGCATCCGGACGATAATCGCCCCGGTCCCGCGGACAATATCGGCCGCGGAATTGTGCGCGTGATGCCCAAGGTTTTCAACGCAATCGGCGTTGTTGGAACGGTTGCGATGCTGTGGGTGGGCGGCCACCTGGTCATCGAAAACCTCGCCGAGGTCGGCGTCCCCGTCTTCCACCACATCCTCGAGACCGCCGAGCACGCGGTCGCGTCGGTCGGCGGCTTCGTCACCTGGCTGGTCGAGACTCTCCTGTCCGGCATCTTCGGCGTCATCCTGGGTGCCGTTATCGCATGGATCGTCATCGGTGTTTCCGCTCTCGTGCGTCGGGCGCGCACCAAGGCCTGATCGTCTGTCGTTTCACGAGGCCGGGG
>CALHID010000046.1 GCA_938030835.1 uncultured Actinomyces sp.
ATGGATGGAAGGCTACGAGGCTCAGCGCGAGGCTTGGGAAGCTCAGTACGCACAGGCTCAGGCTCGCTGGGAAGCCCACAAGGCTCAGGTTGCAAAGGCCCTTGAAGAGGACGCCGAAGCAGCTCCCGCGGTCGAAGAGCAGGCTTCCTACTCGACCCCGGTCGACTCCGAAGGCACCCTCGCCTCCGACGAGGCACTTGCAGCACTTCGTGAGAAGCTGACGAACAACTGAATCACAGCGCCTAAGCGCTCATAGTCAGTTCTGAGGCCCCGGTGAAAACCGGGGCCTCAGTTTTTTGTCATTGTTCAACCAGTGGACTGGTTGGAGTCGATATCGCATAAACCGGGTTTTGGATCATAATTGCTGCTTCTTAGGTCTAGGAATGCATCGGGGCAGCTTATCGATGCTAAGAGTAATGGCCCGTCTCTAGTGAGACGGGCCATCGCGATGACCAATTAGTTAACGCTATGCGTGGGTTCGCTTGGAAACGACCAAGTCGATCACGAAGCCAATTAAGGCTGCGACAACGGTCGGTAATATCCAACCGATTTGAAGGTCTTGCCCCGGACTCCAAGCCATGAGAGGCGCAATGAAGTCCGGTGTGCCAAAGGAAATCACTGTTGTGAGAAGTGACCAGATGCTTGCAACCCACACGCCAAGACGGAAGGTCCAGCGAACCTGCATTGAGTAGTGAAGGGGATGGGTCAGGATCGTAATGAAGACGATGCTAATAGCGATGGGGTAGAGGAAGGTAATGATTGGAACCGCAACCTTAAGAACCGTTGAGAGTCCAAAGGATGCCAGCACGAAGGAGATAATCGTAAAGCCGACAAGCCACATTTTGTAGGTGATCTTTGGAAGCAGTCTTTCAAAGAACTCTGAAGTTGCAGCCAGTAAGCCGACAGCAGTCGTCATACATGCAGTAAGCACAATGAGTCCGAAAACGAGCTGCCCCGCTGTACCCATTGTTATATGTGAGGCATCGGCAAGGAGGCTGGCTCCATCGGTGTAGTCTTGCCCACCCGGAATAACGTGTCCAATCAGACCCAGACCGACATATACCAAACCAAGCAAAATACCCGCAATAAGACCTGCCGCGCTGGTTCGACGGATGAGCTTTGCTCCGCTGATGCCCCCTTCTCCTTGATCGAATGAAGCGACGACGATGATCCCGAATGCCAGAGCAGCAATCGAATCCATGGTCATATATCCGTCAAGGAGGCCAGCAGTTAAAGGCGCGTGGACGTACTGTCCGACGGGGGCAACCTCAGAAGGTGGAAGTTTTGCCAGTGACAGGAAAACCAAAAGAACAAGGAGAACCAGAAGGACAGGCGTCAGGATCTTGCCGAGGTGATTGACGATCTGACGAGGATTCCAGGAAAGGAAAAGTGCAAGTCCGAAAAAGAACGCGTTAAAAATCATCGAGCTCATAAATGAGGTCGAATGAATGATCGGTGCAACAGCAGTCGAGAAGGAAACAGCCCCCGTACGTGGAAGTGCGTAAAAGGCGCCGATCGACAGGTAGACCATGCACGAAAAAGTGATTCCGAATGCCTTTCCACCTCGTCCAGAAAGGTCCCGTAGATCAGTTCCCGATAATGCGATTGCGATAATCGCAATGACAGGCAGAGCTACACCGCCGATCAGGAAACCGATCATTGCTGGGTTAAAGTTCGATCCGGAATTGGCGCCCATGATGGGCGGGAAGATCAAGTTTCCCGCACCAAAAAACATTGAGAACAAGGTGAGGGAGGTGGCGATCAGTAGTCCCATTCCTTGAGGACGCTTCGTCTGCGTTGTTGCTGTTTGAGTCACTATTCTGCTTCTAGCCGTAGAAGTAATTATTTCTATCGCGATTCTTTCACTTCATGCCTGTTGTGCCAAGCTGTGTTCACTGTTCTAGTCTTCAGATGTGAAGACTGTCATTGAATCTGGAGGCGCGAACGCCTATCTTCTCCGCTCGATACCGCAGGCGCACGCTCAAGGACCGTCGTTATTTCTTGCTCTCAGCGGAGGAATCGGCGCAGGAAAGTCCACGATTGCTCACGTGTTGCGCGGCCTCGGCGTCTATGTTGTCGATGCAGACCAACTGGCGCGCGAAGTTCTTTCGCCTTTCCATCCCGTGTACGAGGCCGTGTTGAAGAACTTTGGAGCTGACCTTGCGCTTCCTGATGGCTCACTGGACCGTCGTCTTCTCGCGCTACGAGCCTTCTCTTCACCAGAATCGACTTCGTTGTTGAACTCTCTCACACACCCTGCGATTTCAGCCCTTGCTTGGGAACGTTTGAAATCCGCCCCCCAGGGAAGTTGTGCGCTTTACGATGTTCCTCTTCTGACGACCTATGAGGATGCATCGCTCTTTGACGCAGTGATTATGGTCAGTGCACCAGAGGAACTACGTGTTCAACGTCTTATTTCTCGTGGTCTGAGCGAAGAAGACGCCCGAGCTCGCATACGCTCTCAAATTTCAGATAGTGAGCGTCGGAAGTTAGCAAGTATCTGGGTTGAAAACCATGGGAATCAAGAAGACCTTGCCGATGTATCCAAGCAGCTCTATTCGTCCTGGTTGACACGTGTGCACTAGTTGTTCAAACCTCTTCAGTATTTCTTCAGCTTTCACATGAATTCAACGGGTAACGCTCAATTAATCACCCGGAAAACACCCAGAAACAACCAGTTTGATACGTAAACATTGATGTGAACGAGAAACTAGACCGGTTGCGACTGGGATGCTTGAAGTCGGATATTGTGAAAGCCGCTTGCGGCAGAGATAGCCGACTTCCTCGTGGGGGCAACGAAGAGCTTCTGCATCGGATAGCGAACAGACCAGCCGACATTTACCGCAGAGATGAGGATAAATGGCGCTGTTGAAGACGAAGCGTACTTTTGTTGGAAGTAGGGCAGTGCGCACTCTTGGTGCACTGACACTTGGAGCAGGAATGACATTGGGCGGTCTTTCACTTGCGTGGGCTGGCGACGAAGTGCCTGGACCTGATGAAGTACGTGCGCTGGGATACAACACTCTCACCTTCCAGGACGAATTTAACGGGAGCGAGCTTGACACCTCGAAATGGGGTTTGGCGCTAGGTTGCTTCGATCCTAATGCTCACTCTCAAGCCCAATACTCCGATGCTAAGGAGAATGTCAGCGTTTCAGGTGGTGTTCTTCACCTGACCGCGCGTTATGAGCCAAAGACGCAGAAGTGGGATCGTAATACGCATTCCATGGTCACCGTTGATCGAGAATGCAAACGTACCTCCAATGGGCAGACTGATTCTTACAAGGCCCCATTTACCTCTGCGATGGTTCAAACTCGCGATAACAAGGGAGTGAAGTGGGCTGCCTACGGCGACTTCTACGCTGAAGCCCGAATCAAGCTTCCCACAGCTGTCGCATCATGGCCCGCATTTTGGATGACGGGCACAGATCCAATTAGCTTCCCCGCACACGGCGAAATTGACGTAGTCGAAGCAAAGGGCTGGGATCCGCACTACCTCCAAGCTAACGTTCATACACCTCGCGTTGGTAACCCACAGAAGACCGAACAACATCAGGGACAGCTGGGCGGTGACGGCTCATCGCAGAGCCAGTTCCATACATATGGTGTTGAGAAGAACGGTCGTGCAATCACCTTCTACCTGGACGGACGTAAGGCGCATACCGTTACTTATGACAAGGTGAAGGGGAGCAATCCCTTCGTGAATGACGCTAACGGCATGATCTTGCGCCTAAACCAGATGGTTGGTGGAACGTTCCTTGCTTCCGACAAGGGCGATACAACCTATACGGATGCAACGAAGTACATTGATGCGTATAAGGGAAATGGTTCCGACATGCTCGTTGATTACGTGCGTGTATGGAAGAAGGGACCGGCAACAAGAACTGTTCCTGAACCGACTCCCACGACAAGTGCACCTGAAGTGACGACACCGACTCCGGAGGCAACTACTCCGGCTCCGTCTCCGGTTACTCCTAGTGCGACAACTCAGACCCCTGTAGCCCCGACACCGGAAGCTCCTGTTGTTGCGCCAAAACCGGTCGTTCCTAGCGCCACTACCGAAGCTCCCGTAGCGCCGACGGCGCAACCGACAGTTGTTGCACCTCAGCCAGTTGCACCGACCGCAAGTACCCCAGATCCTGTCGCAACTACTCCAGTACCGAACACAAATGTTGTTGCACCTCAGCCCGTGGCTCCGCCCGCGACAACCGAGGCGCCCAAGCCGACCGCCGACTCAAATACAAATTCCCGCAGGCGAGTTCGTCGCTCTACCGAGACGGAGCCAAGCCCGGTAACAACGG
>CALHID010000047.1 GCA_938030835.1 uncultured Actinomyces sp.
ATTGCTCACCGCACTGCCCGTTGAGCGCAATGCGACCATGCTGCGTCTCTACCTGCGTCATCTTGACCAGGCACTGGAGACCTACGTCGCTCCCTCGAAGCGCACTGCCCTGCAAGAGCGCGTTGCTTCAGGCTTGCTCATTCTTGCGCGCACCGCGGCTGCACACTCTGACGAACAGCAGCTCTTTGTTCGCCAGCTTGCGCACTGCGCTGTTCTCCCCGAGCACTTCGAGGCCATTCAGGGACTCTACGATGGAACCCAGACCCTGATGGGCTTGGATCTGGACGTTGACCTGCGCTGGGCTCTCCTCATTGCTCTGGTCCGCGGAGGCGTTGCTGGCGAGGCCGAGATCGCAGCCCTTGAGACCGAGGATGACACGATGACGGGTCACCAGAAGGCTGCTGCTGCGCGAGCCGCCGTGCCCGATCAAGGTGTCAAGCAGCAGACGTGGGATGCCGTTCTTCGTGACCTGTCCATTCCCAATGACACCCGTTGGGCAATGGTCTCGGGATTCTGGGCCCAGGCACGAACGAACCCCGAAATGTATGTCCCGGTGGTTGCCGACTACTTCGATTCTCTGGAGCAGATTTGGAAGGATCACACCTTCCACATTGCTGAGGATATTGTCACCTTGATGTTCCCCAAGGCCATTGCGGGATACACCCAGGGTATCGATCCGATCGCCAAGGGAAACGAGTGGATCTCCAACCACCGGAATGCATCTGCTGCTTTGATTCGCCTGCTTCGCGAGCAGATTTCGACCACGGAGCGCATGCTGAACGCTCAGGCTGCAGACCTGAACTGATATTAGCGACATAAGCGGAGGGGTTGGTTCCATGCGAACCAACCCCTCCGCTTTTATATGAGTTTAGACTTCGAGCTCATCATCGATCATTCCTGTTCCAGCGCCAACAAAGGTCGCTACACCCATGAGCAAACCGGTTACGGACATCGCAATCAATGGAATGGTTTGATTCCCAAGCGACTGGAGCAAAAGACCAAAACCGATCGGCCCAACTGCAGCGATGATATAGCCGATAGGCTGAACCAAGGCCGACAGATCCGCAGTCACAGCAGCGTCGCGAGAGCGTGCTGGAATGAGCGCCAAAATCAGCGGGAAGGTAAAACCACCAATTGCTAAGAGCGATACCCAGATCAGTGCGTAACTCCCGGGGAACGCCGCGAGTCCAATCCACCCGCTGAAGGCGAGAAGACCCAGGAATGCAGCGAGCCACGGAATATGCCTTCCAACGGTGTCAATCATGAAGGGAATCACCAGTCCACCAACAACCGCCCATAAATTCACCAGTGCCGCCATGAGAGACGCAAAGGATGCAGAGTACCCGGCGTTCATAAGAATTTGAGGAAGGAAGGCGAATTGCACATAGGCGTTGAGTGATTGAAGGCCAAATCCAAGAACCAGAGCAATGGCTGTTCGTGAGCGATAGATTGGCAACCTCGGGGTCAAAGCTCGCTGAGACTCTTCCCGTTTTTGAGATTCATTGTCTGTGGGTACTTCATGAGCGGCATGGGCAGCTACGCCATCAGGCCTATCTTTGCCTGCACGCACTGCAATCCTGATCCACACCAGACCTGCCAAGAAGGCAAAGACAACCCAAGCTGCCAGAGAATACTGCCAATAACGGCCATCCCTACCAGCAAGAGGAACAGCAAGAGCCGAGCCAAAGGCGCCGCCGATCAAAAGGAGTGTCCCATAGGCGGTAACAAGCAGGGTCCCTCTCCCGGCCTCGTGGTACTTAATCCACGCGGGAACCAAGACGTTAGCCAGCGCGGGCCCAACGAGAGCAAGAACACTGAGGACGCAGAAGAAAGTAAAGTTCCCAGCCCAAGGACGAAGAAGCAAACCAAGCCCACTGATAAAGGTCCCGAGCGTGAGGACCATGCTCATCCCCCAGCGCTTCGACATGGGGACAGCCATCAGGCCAACACCTGCAAAAACCAAACAGGGAAGAGCAGAAAGAACTCCCAGTGCACCCGCGCCCGCGTGATAGGCCTGCGAAATATGTCCAAGCAACGGCCCAATTGAAGTTGCCCCGGAACGCATGGTCATACTCATTACGACAATGCCAAGGAAGGCTAGAGACGTCGAGACCGCGGCTCGGGAATACGATTTTCGCTGATCAGTCATCATCACTGTGTGTTCTTCATTTCATTATCCCCAGTATTTACGAAACTTTCCCAAATTGTGACCATACATTGAACTTTATTTTCATAAGGAGATTAGACTTGAAATCACTAGTCTGACCGACAGATGACCGCATTAGCGGCCACTCCGTCAGCACACGGAAAGGATTCACGTGTCTACGCCTACAACGAGCACCCGCTCGTCACTGAAGGAATTGACCTTCCGCGGCATTATTATCGGTGGAATTATCACCCTATTGTTTACCGCGGCAAACGTTTACCTCGGATTGAAAGTCGGATTAACCTTCGCAACCTCGATCCCCGCAGCCGTCATCTCGATGGCAATTCTACGGTTTTTCGCCGATCACACCATCCAAGAAAACAACATCGTCCAAACGATTGCATCTGCTGCAGGAACTCTTTCCGCAGTGATCTTCATCCTCCCCGGCTTGGTTATTGTCGGCTGGTGGAGCGGTTTCCCCTACTGGACGACAATGGCCGTCTGCGCAGTCGGTGGCCTTCTGGGCGTTATGTACTCGATCCCGCTGCGTCGCGCGCTGGTGACCGGATCTGATCTCCCCTACCCCGAAGGTGTTGCGGGAGCCGAGATCCTCAAAGTCGGCGATGCACACGAGAAGTCAGACGATAACACTCTTGGCCTACACGCAATTATCTGGGGCGCGATCTGCTCCGCAGTGATGTCTCTGCTGTCCTACATGAAGGTTGCAACGTCCTCGCTTTCCGCGACATTTAAACTCGGAGCCGGCGCAACCTCGCTCGGAACTTCCCTGTCGCTTGCCTTGATCGGCGTTGGACACCTCGTCGGATTGACCGTCGGCATCGCGATGCTCATCGGCATGTTCGTCTCCTACTTCATCCTGATCCCCTACTTCAGTGCAGGTCAGCTTGATGGCTCGGATGTGTCAGACATCGTGAGTACAGTTTTCTCCAGCCAGGTGCGTTACATCGGTGCAGGCGTCATGGCCGTTGCTGCGATCTGGACTCTGGTCAAGATCATTTCCCCCATCATCAAGGGAATCCGCGACGCAATGCGCTCCTCGCACACCCGTCACGACGGCGGTGAAGTTCCTCAGACCGAACGTGACATCCCGATCACGATCGTCGCACTGGTCATCGTCTTGTCGATGATTCCCGTGGGCGGCCTGCTCTGGCTGTTTACAAACGGAACGGAAATCGCGCACAACACTGCAATGCTCATTGCCGTTTCGGTGATCTTCACCCTTCTTGCCGGCCTTCTGGTCGCAGCGGTCTGTGGTTACATGGCCGGCCTCATCGGTTCGTCCAATAGCCCCGTATCC
>CALHID010000048.1 GCA_938030835.1 uncultured Actinomyces sp.
GCGACCCGTGCGGGCACGCCATCCTTGTCGTGACGACGGAAGTCAATCACGCGGTAGGCGCGCTTGTGGCCGCCGCCACGGTGGCGAGCAGTCACACGGCCGTTGTTGTTACGGCCGCCAGTCTTGTGCAGCGGACGCACCAGCGACTTTTCGGGCTCGGAACGAGTGATCTCGACGAAGTCGGAGACGCTCGAACCACGACGACCCGGGGTCGTGGGCTTGTACTTGCGAATTCCCATGATTTTCCTCTAGTTCTCCGACGCTCAGGCCTGCTCGCCGAAGATGTCGATGGTGCCTTCACGCAGGGTCACGATGGCGCGCTTGACATCCTTGCGCGTACCGATTCCGTTGCGAGTGCGGTAAACCTTGCCCTTGCGGTTCTGCGTAGCCACGGAGGCAACCTTCACGCCGAAGATCGCTTCGACGGCCATCTTGATCTCGGTCTTGTTCGAGCGAGGATCAACTTCGAAAGTGTACTTGCCCTGATCCATCAGGATCGAGGACTTCTCGGTGACAACCGGACGCAGAATGATGTCGCGGGGGTTCTTAGCGGCTTCGATCGAGCTCACTTCGTTTCCTCCTTGGTGCCAAGGAATGCCTCGAGGGCGCCCTGGGTGAAGATGACATCTTCGTTGTCGAGGACGTCATAGGTGTTGAGCTGATCTGCCCACAGCACGTGAACCTCGCGAGCGTTGCGGAGCGACAGAGCCGAAAGCTCATCGCCGCGCTCGAGCACGACAAGTGCCGGACGGTCAGCAACGAGTGCGCGAACCGCGGCCAGTGCCTGCTTGGTCGAGGGCTTCTCGCCTTCGAACAGAGCGGTCACGACGTGAATGCGACCATTGCGTGCACGGTCAGAGAGAGCCGAACGCAGAGCGCCGACCTTCATCTTCTTGGGGGTGCGCTGCGAGTAATCGCGAGGCTGAGGACCGTGGACAATGCCACCGCCGGTGAAGTGAGGTGCACGGATGGAGCCCTGACGAGCGTTACCGGTGCCCTTCTGGCGGAACGGCTTCTTACCGCCACCGGAAACCATGCCGCGCGTCTTGGTTGCGTGCGTGCCCTGACGGCCTGCAGCAAGCTGAGCGACGACGACCTGGTGCATCAGCGGGATGTTGGTCTCAACGTCAAAGACCTCTGCGGGGAGGTCGACGGTGCCGGCCTTCTTACCCTTCAGGTCAAGAACATCGATGGTACGGATTTCAGACATGATCACGCACCCTTCACAGCGGAGCGAACCAGCACGATGCCGTTCTTAGGTCCGGGAATGGCACCCGAAATCAGGAGCAGACCCTTTTCCACGTCAACGGCCTGAACGCGCAGGTTCTGGACGGTACGACGGACACCACCCATACGGCCAGCCATACGCTGACCCTTGAAGATGCGACCGGGGGTTGCGCAAGCACCGATCGAACCGGGCTTACGGTGGTTACGGTGAGAACCGTGAGATGCGGACACGCCAGCGAAACCGTGACGCTTCATAACACCGGCAAATCCCTTGCCCTTGGTGTTACCCGAAACATCGACGCTCTGTCCAGCTTCAAAGATCGAGGCATCCAGTTCCTGGCCGAGCTCGAAGCTATCGGCCTCGGAGGTGCGAACCTCGGCGAGATGGCGGCGGGGAGCAACCCCGGCCTTCGCGAAGTGAGCAGCCAGGGGCTTGGTCACCTTGCGTGCATCGATATCGCCGAAGCCAAGCTGAATAGCGGTGTATCCGTCGGTTTCCTCAGTACGGAGCTGAGTAACAACGTTGGTGCCAACCTGCACGACAGTCAGGGGCACGAGGTGGCCGTCGGCGTCCCACACCTGGGTCATGCCGATCTTGCGGCCGAGCAGCGCCTTGATGGGCGCAGCAGCGTGCTGCTTCTTGTTAGTCATTGCAGATGTCCTCAGAGCTTGATCTCGATGTTGACGTCCGCAGGCAG
>CALHID010000049.1 GCA_938030835.1 uncultured Actinomyces sp.
GACGCTACTGAATCCACGCAGGCAACGGGCTCTCAGGAAGCGAGCTGCCGGGGGCATAAAGATAGGCCCCATTAGGGCCCCAAAAAATTGTGAGAGTAAGGAAAAGTCACGGTTCATGGCGAGGAAGCGTGCTCGTCTTTTCGTTTCTTTTTCCGCTATTCGTGTCATTAAGGGCAACAAAAATCCAACGGCTTCAGCTAGGGTGGCTGCATGACAACGCACTCTGCAGGTTCACAACGTGGTGGACGCGGGGCTACGCTACCGGTTTTTCTTGAGCGCGAGGCCTTCGCGAAGCTCAGCGAGTTCTTCGTCGTAAAGTCCCGATGTGTTGCGGTTGACTTTCTGTAGCCGCTCTACCCAGTCTGGGGAGACGATGTCGTAATCGATGAGTGACGTCACGACTCCGTCAACATCAGGGCCGTCACAATCGAGCATCATACGTAAAAACGCGACTGCTTCTTGCGCGCCAATCGCGTCAAGCGCCTCGATTGCGTCGAGCACGAACTGTGTCGTCGTATCTGCTGCCTGCAGGATATCTCTTTCGTTCAGCTTCGCGGGAACTCTGTTCCGCCGAAACGCCGGCCGTAGCCGAGCGGAGTTCTCCGAGTTCAAAATCAAAAGCTCCGGCATACTCGTCATTAAAAGCAGCGAGCCGCTCAATCCAATCTTGGTTAACTTGCTTGTGCTCGACAAGCGCAGCGACTGCGCCCTCTACGTCCGGGCCGTCGTATTCGAGCATTTCTAAGAAGACAGGAATATACTCGCGGTCGCCTAACGCTTCCAAAAGCGCGACCACATCAAGAACAAACTTTGTTGGGGTGTCACGCGATTCCATAGGCTAGGTATACCCTATCTAGTCGCTCTGATGGGATAGATACTCTTAATTTTGTCGCGCGGTTTATAGCCTCGAACCAGCGATTGCTCTCGACTCACATGCTCATAATGAGTACGAGCGCATTTGGAAAGAGCTGGAGCGATTGAAGAAAAAGCTCTAGCCAAAGAAAAGTACCCTCGGGAATCAGGCGTGGCGCTTTCGTGCTGTGAAAGTGGCTGCCCCAGCGGTTGCAACTAAGGTCGCTGCGATGAGTACTTCTGATCCAAAACCGGTCTTAGCTAACTCCGAGCGCTTTGGTGAATGAATCGTCGGCTCTGTAGGGGTGGGCGTCGTGGGAAGTGGAGCTGAAGGACTCGGAGCCTCGCTAGTTGGGGTCGTGGGCTGAGTCGGTGCCGGAGGCTGAGTCGTGGAAGGCGCGGGAGTTGGCGTTGCTGCGATTTCGCGGATCACAATGTCGGTATCGCGACCAACTGCGCGCGCATCAGATGGATTGTTCGGATCCACGGTCCGCGCGGCCTCGTTGAAGCCAAAGACTGCTTGGCCGGGAACGATCTCGTAGCCGTCGGGAAGCTGGGGGAGAGCGGTCGATGCTGCGCGAGAAGGATCTGCAGAGTCGTTGGCATAGACTGCCGAGGCCAAAACTTGGCCAGAAGGATCGACCAGGCGAAGGTGTCCAAGTGCTGAGTACTGAACTTCGCAGACAAAGTGCAGCGCAGGATTATCGGGATCGAAATTCACGGCAGGTGCAGATGTCTGCAGTGTGTAGCTTCCTTGAACAACGGGACTGGGAGTTGAGGGGAGCGTCGCTGCACCCGCAGTGGGCTGGTATTCCTGACGAGGCTCAAGGATTGTGTCGTTTTCATCTGAGAGATAGCAGGTGGCGGGGCCCGCGACTTCGGCCGCCTGCGCTGACTGTTGGGCAAGGACGGGCATTGCCGCTACGAAAAGGAGTGCGGTCGCTGCGCAAGTCAGTTTGATTCTCATTGAGACTCTCCAGCTTTTTACCAAAATGATCAGGCGTAATGCCTAAGATAACTAACTGGATTCAATTTTATATCGAGGCTGGTAAACATCCAAATACGCGGGTCAGAGCGCTTGGGGAGTTGGAGGGAAAACTTCGAGAAATAACACGGGTCGCAGGTTGCGGTCCGCGCCGTGTAAACTATTCCCGGATCCTCCGCGTGACGGTATCATCCGAACCTCCCCAGGGCAGGAATGCAGCAAGGATAAGGGTGCGCTGCCGGGTACGCGGGGGATTCTTTTTACCTAAGTGCTCATGGATTGCGAAATCTATGCTGTGTAAGTGCGCACATGTGGTTGCGGCACCCTGTCTGAACCATCAAATAAGAGTCTCGGTTTTGGCCAACAGAAAGCCAATTTGTCCACCTTGAAAACTTGCCTATGTATGCAGCTCAACACTTATTTTTCGATATAAAAATGAATCTATATATACGGCTCCGATCATTACAAATAAACTTGACCTGATCCATCTCTACTTTCAACAGGAGAACACAGTGCAAAACGTCGGTTCGCGCTCCCTGTGGCGTCGCGCCGGTCAGATGCTATCGATCTTGATCGTTGCAACCCTCGTTGTATTTGGACTGGGAAATACCCCCAGCCGCGCCGCAACTCCCGTCCTCAATGTCAGCATCACCCCGGAAAAGACTTCATACAATTCCGGCGAAACTCAGAAATACACCGTCTCTTGGTCATGTACTTCCGTGACCGAAGACTGTGTGGACTCTGTCATTAAGGTGCGTATCCCTCACGCCGTGAACCAGAGCGGTGACGCTGTGGATAAGGCAGTGGCGGCAAACCTTGCGGCAACTGCCGCTTCGGGAACACCCGCAGTGAGCGCCAACCTCACTCAGGGAACGGCTACGACCGACGCCTACGTTACCTACAACATGGGACGCATTCCTGCGGGTAACTCCTATCAGGCCGTGATCACCTTCGAGATGCCGAATAGCTATACGCCCGATCAGTCGACCGTTTCTCCCGAGGTCTCATTCACTTCGGGTGAGACGACCGTGACTGACGATACGAAGGTGACGAACCATGCGGAATCTACTCTTGGCCTGACCAAGAAGAAGCCCACCGCCATTGGCCCAAAGGGAAGCAATGTTACCTATTCGTTGACCCCGACGATTTCCTCTGGAACGCTTGGTCCGAACCGGGGCAAGCTCGCCATGACTAATGTGAAGCTTGTCGACAAGCTTCCCTCATGTGCAACCTACGTCAGCACCACCTCCCAGGGCTCAACTGATGGATCTGAGTTCACTGGAGTAGAACCGACCTACGACGCAGCGACGCACTCCTTGACCTGGAACCTTGGAACTTTACGACCCAACGTCGTTGACCTCCAGCTCAATGTCACTCTGAATTACCCAACGAGCTGCGCAGATAACACGGTTACTAACACCGCAACCGTTACGGGTAGCCCCTATGGTGACCCGACGAAGACCAATTCCGCCGATTCCTCGGTCTCGCACGACTTTGCAGACAAGGTCACCTACGGTGGTACCTTCTCCAAGAATGCACTGCAGCAGTTCAAGCGTGGTCAAAACGGCATGTGGTTGTACTGGTACAACAACACCTCGAATATGCCGGTTGTTCTGGAATACACCGACTACCTCAGCTGCGCGCTGACCTCACCAACTGATGGATCGACAGACTGTGCGAACCCTCTGATGTTTGCTCGCGGGGCAGAGCTCAACACGACTTCTCCGGTCGAATTCACCTACTGGACCAATAAGGGCAACACGGGAACGCAAACCCTGACGGCCTCGAAGAAGTTTGACGCTTCAGGTCTGGCAAGCGACGAATACATCACGAAGTTCCACTACAAGCAGACTTTGAGCCCCTCAGAGAGCGGTCGTTTCATTGTCCAGGGCCAGATCAACGCAAAGACTCCCACAACTGAAGCTGGTGCCGACTACGTTCGTGCAGATACGAACTCCAATGCTTGGAAGGCCGGCACCGATCCCTCGTGGGTTCGCGTTCAGAACTGTGTCACCGACCTGTCGATGAAGTCCGAAGATGGAGCACACACCATTGGTATCCCCGCGGATAACCTCTGTGACATCCTCCTGCTTGAAACCTCGCGTCCTTCCTACTACAACGCAAAGTCGACCATTGCGAACTCCCAGGCAGCTCCTGGACAGGAAGTAACCTTCTCCATCGTTGCCAACAACCGCACGATGTCTGCACCGGCTCAGCCGATTATTGCGGACCTTCTTCCCTGCGGAATGACCTATGTCGAGAATTCGGTTGCAGGCGGCCCCAAGGGCTACACCGCAACTGTTGATTCCTCGCGTTGGGTGACGGACGCAAGCGGATGTTCTCGCCAATTGGTGACCATTACGTGGCCCGGCTTCAAGGGTGTTGATGCAACAAGCGTCACCCTACGAGGCCTCGTCACTAACAAGATGAAGCCCGGAACCTACACGAACCAGGCATTCATCTCTCCGGCAGAACGCGAGTACCAGAACGCGGATCCCTGCTTCTACTCCGGCACCACCGATATCTACGACATCAATGCCAACGGCTCTGTGACCGACAAGGTCTGCCCTGTGACCTCAGGAATGAGCGTCAACGAGTTGGCAGCGGCCGGTGTTGTCCTCGAAAGCCTCGGTTCGGTCCCCGGATCGGTGTACATGAAGTACAACGACGGCACCTCCCTGATTCGCCAGGGCGAGAACGGTACCTTCCGTATCACCCCGACCAACACGGGTAACGCCAACCTGTCGGATATGACCGTCTACGGCACCCTGCCGCACGTCGGCGACACGGCAGTTCGTACCAGCGCCAGCCGCGGTTCTGAGTGGGCGCCCATCATGACCGGACCGATCCAGGTCCAGGCCGGCGATGGAATTGACCCCTCTCAGGTCACCATCGAGTACTCGACCTCGTACAACCCCTGCCGCGGTGAGGTCATGGAACGCGGAAAGTCCAAGGCCGATGCTCCTGCGGGATGCGATAACAACTGGACCTCGAACCCGAGTTCGTGGAGCGACGTCAAATCCTACCGCATCTATATCAATGGCAAGACCAACCCGATTGAGGGCGGTGCATCAATCCCCTTGCTCGTCCCGATCAAGGCTCCCGATAACGCCAATGGTGTGGCCTACGAATCGGTTGCAATTGCGGCAACCCAGGCCTCCTCAAACCAGGCTGTCTTCCCCAGCGAACCCTTCAAGGTCGCTATCGCCTCGGCTTTCGACGTGGTACTCAACAAGACGGTTTCTTCCGACGCTTCGGCTCTCTCGCCCGGTGACGAAGTAACCTTCCGCGTTGACGCTGCGAATACGGGTCAGGGCCTTTCTGCGAACACCAAGGTTTTGGAGCAGCTCCCCGACGGTGTCACCTTCGTGAAGTCCGAATCCTTCATGTGCCCGACCGGCTACGTGTCGGGAACCCCGGATGCATGCGAGGCCGGTGACCCCGCCGGTACCTACGATGCAGCTACCGGCGTGTGGACCGTCGGCGATCTGACCGCGGGAAGCCACGCATCGTTGTACGTGACAGTTCGCTTGAACGACGGAATCGATGGCAAGACCATCACCAACAACGTCGAATTCAAGGACCTGCCTCCCTATGACGTCAACCTGAACAACAACAAGGCAAGCACGACGATCACCGTCAAGCACCGTCTCTCGGGCAAGGTGTACTTCGACAAGAATGACTCCTCGTCCTACACCGCCGGCGAAGAGGGCTTCAACGGCGTCACCGTTAACTTGGTGAACGAGGCCGGCGCGGTTGTTGCCACCACGACGACTGACGCGGATGGTAACTATTCCTTCACTGGGCTCAACTCGGGTACCTACACGGTGAAGGTCGTGAAGGATGGCGAGCTTGCCAACCTGACCCAGACCGAGGATCCCGATGGCACGAAGGACAACGCGTCCGGTGCGATCACGCTCAACACGGATAATCCGGTTCGTGAGAACGTCAATTTCGGGTACGTGAAGAAGCACGCAATCTCGGGCAACATCTATCTGGATGAAAACCGAGACAAGACGAAGAACGGTGATGACGTCAACCTCTCGGGCGTGACGGTCACCCTGGTCGACGGCTCGGGCAACGTTGTCGCAACCACCACCACTGACGCCTCGGGAAATTACAACTTCCCCGGACTGACCGACGGTACCTACACCGTCAAGGTGGATACGACGGGCAAGCTGGCCGGCCTCGAACAGACCGAAGATCCCAGCGGCGCGAAGAACTCGCAGTCAACGCCCATCACCTTCACGCGTAATGATCCGGATGCCACCAATGTGAACTTCGGTTACGTTCCGGACTACTCGATCGCCGGTAATGTCTACCGCGATTCGAACCGTTCCGAATCCAAGGATGCAACTGAAACCGTCTTCCAGGGTGTCACCGTGAACCTGGTCGATGCTTCGGGCAACGTCGTTGCAACGACTACAACCGATGCTGACGGAAACTACTCCTTCTCCAAGCTGCCCGCGGGTGACTACACCGTGAAGGTCGTTAAGAATGGTGCCATCAAGGACATGGACCAGACTGAAGACCCTGATGGTACGAAGGACAATGCTTCCGGCAAGATTTCGATCGGTGCGGACAACCCGACCCAGACCGGTGTGAACTTCGGATACAACCCGAATAACACCATCAAGGGTTCGGTCTACCGTGACGATAACCGTTCCTCTTCGCGTGATGGCAGTGAGGAAGGCTACCAAGGACAGACGGTCCAGCTGCTGGATCAGGATGGAAACGTCGTCGCAACAACTACGACCGCCGCGGATGGCAGCTACTCCTTCGAGCACCTGCCCGATGGCACCTACTCGGTCAAGGCTGTGAAGGATGGCACCCTAACGGACACCGAGCAGACTGAGGATCCCGATGGTACGAAGGACAACGCCTCCGAGCCCATCACCCTGGATCCGACGCAGAGCGTGAAGGAAGGCGTCAACTTCGGTTACGTTCCGGATTACTCGCTCTCGGGCACGATTTACCGCGATGGAAACCGTAGTGCCTCCCATGATTCCACCGAGAATCCCTACGCGGGTGTCACCGTGAACCTGCTCGATTCAGCGGGCAACGTTGTGGCAACCACGACGACGGATGCTAACGGCGGATACAGCTTCTCCAAGCTGCCCGCCGGTGACTACCGCGTCAAGGTCGATACGACTGGAACACTCAAGGGCCTGGACCAGACCGAGGATCCCGACGGCGTCGCGGATTCGACCTCTGGAACGATCTCCCTGAATAACACGAACCGCACTCAAAGCGGTGTGAACTTCGGTTACATCGAGAACAACTCGATCAGCGGCACGATCTTCCGTGATGAGGCGCGCAACGGCGTTAAGGATCCCAGCGATCCTCGCTTCCCCTCGGTCAAGGTGACCTTGATCGATGAGAACGGAAACGTTGTGGAGACCACCACCACGGATTCCAACGGCGCGTACAAGTTCTCGCACCTGCCCGATGGCAAGTACCGCGTGAAGGTTGATACGACCGGTGTCTTGAACGGCCTGGAGCAGACTCTTGATCCCGATACGCTCAAGGACTCTCAGTCCGAGCTTATCGAGCTTGGAGAGTCGAACCCGACCGTTGAGAACGTCGACTTCGGATACATGGAGAAGGAAGTTCCTGCGGCTCCGCAGCCCCCGAAGCAGCCGAACCCGAAGACTCCCGCTTCTAAGCTGGCACGTACGGGCGTGGAGGCCGGAGTCCTGAGTGTGGGTCTTGCCGCGCTCATCGCGGGTGGTGCACTTCTTGCACTTCGTCGCCGAGGCTGCATCTCCTAATGCGCGTTGCCGCCGCTGAGTCGGTGGCATAGGCGTGAGTGAGTGGAGGTCCAAGTGGGAAACTGCTTGGGCCTCCACTTTTATGATTTTCGCTGTGTTCTTGCGGCTTGTGGTGAAAACAGGACGCAAATGAGTGCGCGGGGCCGTAAAGTTCAAGTGTGACGACAGCTCTTTATCGCCGGTACAGGCCCGATACCTTTGAACAGGTCATCGGCCAGGAACACGTGACCAAACCCCTCCAGGCGGCTCTGCGTGCCCACAGGGTCAATCACGCGTACTTATTCTCTGGTCCGCGTGGGTGCGGAAAGACGACCTCTGCGCGTATTTTGGCGCGTTGCCTGAACTGTGCTGAAGGTCCAACGGATACGCCTTGCGGTCAATGTGAGTCCTGTCGTGAACTGGCAACCGGCGGCCCGGGTTCGCTTGACGTTGTTGAAATCGACGCCGCCTCGCACGGTGGTGTGGATGACGCTCGTGACCTGCGTGAGCGCGCTACTTTTGCGCCGGTGCGTGACCGCTACAAGGTCTTCATCATCGACGAAGCCCACATGGTCAGCCCCCAGGGCTTCAATGCCTTGCTGAAGCTCGTTGAAGAGCCGCCCGAGCACGTGAAGTTCATCTTTGCGACAACGGAACCTGAGCGCGTCATTGGAACCATTCGTTCCCGTACGCATCACTATCCTTTCCGCCTGGTTCCGCCGGATATTTTGGAACCCTACCTGCAGACTCTGTGCGATGAGGAGCATATTCGCGTCGGCGAAGGTGTCCTTCCCCTGGTCATTCGCGCCGGTGGCGGTTCTGTGCGTGACTCTTTGTCGGTCTTGGACCAGTTGATGGCCGGCGCAATCGATGGCGAGATTGCATATAAGACCGCTGTCGCTCTTTTGGGCTACACGGATACTGCGCTTTTGGATGAGACTGTCGATGCTCTTGCGGGGGGCGACGGCGGTGCTGCCTATCGCGTAATCGAAAAAATGGTGTCTTCGGGTCATGACCCGCGTCGTTTTGTCGAAGATTTCTTG
This sequence comes from uncultured Actinomyces sp., assembly GCA_938030835.1. GTDB lineage: Bacteria > Actinomycetota > Actinomycetes > Actinomycetales > Actinomycetaceae > Pauljensenia. The sequence goes on from CALHID010000049.1 coordinate 8,631, forward strand.
CAGCGCTTGCGCGATCTATTGATTATTGCAGTGGCGGGTGATGGCGCAAACGACGTCTTGGTGGGTACGCCTCACGATCAGTTTGAACGTATGAGCGTTCAGGCAAAGAACTGGGGTACGCAGGCCTTATCGCGCGCTGCTGACCTCACTGACGAGGCCCTCCGCTCCATGACTGGTGCGACCTCACCCAGGCTGCAGCTTGAGTTGCTCATCGGTCGAATCTTGGTGCCTGGTGGAGGCGTTGACGCCACTGCCGGTGCCTATGGAGTAGCACCAGCAGCAGTCGCTGGCGGGATGGCGGGTACTCCGGGACCGCTCTCTGGTGGAGTTGGCTTGGTTGGGGGTGGTGCCCCTGCCGAGGCCCCGGCAGGCTCGGGTTCATTTGGTGCCCGTCAGGCGCGTGAGGCTCTTGCGCGCAAGAAGGCTCAGAAGAGTGGAGACCAGGGCGCCTCGGTGGCGCCAGAGGCCTCCGCCGATGGTCACTTTGATTCGCATCGGCAAGCAGAACATGCACCCCAGTCTCAGCCCTCATCTGGGGGCTGGGAGGTCACTCGTCCTGCTGCACATAGCGATGCACCCGCGCAGGTTAGCTCCGCTGCTGCACCCAATGCGGACCTTGTACGACAGCGCTGGGGAGATGTCGTTGAGCGTTTGGCCACGCACAGCAGGGTTGTGTGGAGTTTGCTGTCTCAAAACGGGCAATTGGGTGCCGTTGACGGAGACCAATTGGTGATCCTCTTCCCCAGCCAAGGAATGGTCGCAAGCTTTACAAATGGGGGACGCGCGCAGATCGTGGAGGACACGATCTACGACGTCCTGGGTGTTCGTTTGCACGTCAGTGCACAGGTGGGACAATCCGGCGGTGGGCCGGCAGTTTCAACGCCTTCTGCCAATGCACACTCCAGCGCGGCTCCTGTGCAGAGCATGCAAACACAGACCGCACCCGTTCAGTCCGCAGCTGCTCAGGCCTCATCTGCTCAAGAATCGGTCCCCTCTGGGCCGGGTAACTCAGACGCTTCGGCGCACGAAGCCGCGCCGGCACCGGAATTCCATGTTCCGGCCGAACCGATCGATGCCTCGAAACCCTATGATCCGCAGGCACCGGAATCTTACGATTGGCATACTCAGGCGCCGCCCCCTTTTGATCCGGGGGATCAGGATGAAGAGGTAGAGCAGGACTTGCAGGAAGTACCTGCTCCATCACCTGAACCTGATGATGAACCAGAGGATGAGCCTGTCGCGACTTCAGGCTGGAGTGAAACTGTCGTTCAGCCTCCAAGTTTTGACCCGCTTGAAGAAGAATCAGCTCCTGAAGTTCCAAACTTCGCTGAGGTTACGCCACTTCCTTCGCAGCGTTTTGCGCGCGTGGAAGAAAACGACGATGTGCGTTCTAGCGACGACACACATTCAACTGGCAACGCGCGTTCGGAAGTGGAGCCGGCAGCCTCAGCAGAGGCCTCGTCAGAGGAAGACGCGCAGGAAATTCCCGCAACCCCCAGCGTTTCTGCGGCAGAGGACGACAGCGCCAGCATCGATGATCAGGACATGTCCGAATCGAATCTCTTTGGAATCCCAGCAGTTTTAGATATTTTGGGCGGAACCATCATCGAACAAAAGACTGACGACCAGGGTGGGTGGTGACGCATGTACGAAGGAGCTCTTCAAGACCTCATCGATGAACTGGGACAACTTCCCGGAGTGGGGCCAAAGAGCGCGCAGCGTATGGCTTTGCACCTTCTCGAGGCCGAGCCCGAGGATGTTGAGCGCCTGACCACTGCGATCAATGCGGTCCGTCATCAGGTCAAGCACTGTGTTGTTTGCGGGAACCTCACTGAAGACGATGAATGCTCGATCTGTCGTGATCCGCGGCGTGATCCCAGCGTGATCTGTGTTGTCCAAGAACCCAAGGACATCCAGGCCATTGAGAATTCACGAGTATTCCGCGGACGCTACCACGTTCTGGGCGGCGCTATTGATCCCATCCACGGGATTGGGCCCGATCAGCTCAGTATTCGTCAGCTTCTGGGACGCCTGTCAGATGGTGTTGTTCAAGAGGTCATCATCGCGACAAACCCGAATATTGAAGGAGAGGCAACCGCCTCGTACCTAGCGCGCACCCTTTCGACAATCGGTGTGACGACAACGCGCCTTGCTATGGGTCTTCCCGTGGGCGGCGATTTGGAATATGCGGATTCCATTACCCTGGGACGGGCAATGGAAGGCCGGCGCAATATGTCCTGAATTTCCGCGGAAATTGTGAAAGGATCGCGACGTGAGTACAACAGAGTCCAGCTTTATTCGCCCCGATGGGACACCCGCGCGCGTCCTTGTTGTGGATGACGAATCGGTCTTGGCCGAGCTACTTGGATCAGCACTGCGCCACCAGGGCTGGGAAACCCAAACGGCAGCAAACGGTTGGGAAGCACTGGATAAAGCCGATACCTTCGATCCCGATGTCGTGGTCTTGGATATCCAGATGCCCGGACTGGATGGAATGGAAACCCTGGAACGCCTGCGTAAGCGCAAGCCGCACCTTCCCGTCCTGTTCTTGACGGCGCGTGACGCCGTTGCCGACCGCGTTGCCGGACTGCGTGCAGGTGCAGATGACTACGTCACTAAGCCTTTCGACCTCGATGAAGTCACTGCGCGTATTGACGCACTGCTTCGTCGATCTGGAATGGCTTCAGTCACCGCTGAACATGTTCTGACCGTTGGCGATCTGACCCTGGACGAGGACTCCCACGATGTTGCGCGCGGCGGTGAAGCAATTATGCTCACCAACACTGAATTTGAGCTGCTGCGCTACTTCATGGAAAACCCAAATGTCGTCCTTTCGAAGTCGCAGATTCTTGATCGAGTATGGTCTTACGACTTTGGTGGCCAGGCAAACATCGTCGAACTGTACATCTCCTACCTGCGTAAGAAGATCGACGCCGGGCGCGAACCCATGATTCACACGGTCAGGGGAGCCGGCTATATCCTCAGGCCCGCCTCATAGGAGCGCAAATGACAGCCTCTGCCCCCCAAGCTTCGAATACCGAATCACAGGCGCGCACCCCCAAGCACAATGCTCCTCAAACGAAGCGCAAGCGATCGCGTCTTCTCACTGTTCGCCTGAGTCGTTTTCTTGCTGCAGCCGTCGCTTTGGCGTTGGTTACCATGCTTGCCGCCTCGGCGCTCGCAATGCATTCGTGGATGACTTCCAAGATCGATAGTTCGCTTGAATCCATGCTCAGCAGGCTTGAAAAG
>CALHID010000050.1 GCA_938030835.1 uncultured Actinomyces sp.
TTGGGACGACAAGTCCTTCAACGAGTCCGCATACAACGGTCTGAAGGCCGCACAGTCCAAGCTCGGTATTCAGATCAACACGGCAGAGTCCTCCTCCTCGGCAGACTTCGTGCCCAACACCGAATCCATGGTTTCCGACGGCTGCAACCTGATCATCGGCGTTGGCTTCAACCTCGAGAAGGCACTCCACGCCTCTGCAAATGAGAATAAGGATATTCACTACGCGCTGGTTGACTCCTCCTTCTCGGATGATTCCAACAAGACCGTCACCGTCGAGAACGCACGCCCACTGCTCTTCAACACCGCTGAAGCCGCCTACCTTGCGGGTTACGCCGCAGCAGGCATGAGCAAGACCGGTAAGGTTGCCACCTTCGGTGGTATCCAGATTCCTTCGGTTACCGTCTTCATGGACGGTTTTGCCGATGGCGTTGCCGCCTACAACAAGGCCAAGGGCACCAATGTCCAGGTCCTCGGTTGGGATAAGGCAGCTCAGAACGGCTCCTTCACCCAGTCCTTCGATGACCAGGCACTGGGCAAGCAGCAGGCACAGCAGTTCATCGACCAGGGCGCTGACATCATCATGCCCGTCGCCGGCCCCGTGGGCCTGGGTGCAGCAGCAGCTGCACAGGCTGATGGCAAGACCTACATCATCGGTGTTGACTCCGACTGGTACGAATCTGCCCCCGACTACAAGTCGATCGTTCTGACCTCGGTCAAGAAGGAAATTGGTGCTTCGGTTGAGCAGGCAATCACGGACTCCGTGAACGGCAAGTTCACTGCAACCCCCTACGTGGGCACCCTGGAGAACGGTGGTGTTTCCATCGCTCCCTTCCACGATTTCGACTCCAAGGTTCCCTCGGATCTGAAGGATGAGCTGACCAAGCTCACCGATCAGATCAAGAAGGGCGAGCTGAAGGTTGAGTCCGCAAACTCCCCGAAGTGACGCGGAAATTTTAGGTTGGGGCGCGGTGGTTTTCGACCATCGCGCCCCACTTTTTTCGGCTATCCTGAAACGGGAGCTCGACCACGCAGAAGGGGCGCAGTAGAGTGAAATTGGAACTGAAGGGGATCACCAAACGTTTCGGTCCTCTGGTCGCAAATAACGACATTAACCTGACAATTGAAGAAGGCCACATTCACGCACTTCTCGGTGAAAATGGAGCGGGTAAATCAACGTTGATGAACGTGCTCTACGGCCTTCACCAGCCCGATGAAGGTGAAATCCTCATCGATGGAAAGCCTGTTCACTTCGATGGCCCCGGTGATGCGGTTGCAGCCGGCATCGGCATGGTTCACCAGCACTTCATGCTGATCCCAGTGTTTACCGTCGCGGAATCAATCGCCCTGGGATTTGAACCGACCAAGGCAAGCGGCTTGATTGATCTTGCTCAAGCACGCAAGACCGTTAAAGAGGTTTCAGCGCGCTTCGGTTTCGATCTTGATCCCGATGCGCTCATTGAAGATCTTTCCGTCGGTGCCCAGCAGCGAGTTGAAATTGTTAAAGCGCTGTCGCGTCAGGCGAAGG
>CALHID010000051.1 GCA_938030835.1 uncultured Actinomyces sp.
AGTTCACGACGCTGGAAGCGGAGCTGGAAGCGGAGCTGGAAGCGGAGCTGGAAGCAAGGCGGACCCAGTACGAGCACTACCGCAATCACTTGCTCTCCTACGAATCCCTGGCTGCCCGCGGTCCGGTTAGTTGGAGTGCCCTTCGGGAGCTCGGTGTTTGGAGTGGGGGAGGAACTCCTTCAAAGAGTCGGGGTGACTATTGGGTGGATGGTACTATCCCATGGATCACGCCGAAAGATATGCGATCATCGAAAATTCAGGATTCGATGATGAATGTTACCGACATGGCTGTACGCGAGTCTAACGTCAAACTGATTGAGGCGCCCTCAATCGCTCTTGTTGTGCGTTCTAGTATTTTGCAACACACATTTCCTGTCGCTCAGATTGATGTTGATGCGACATTTAATCAGGATATGAAGGTTCTTGTTGTAGATCCTGATCGTTTCGAGCGTCGGTATATCTACTACGCACTATCTGCGAATGGACAAGAGATTCTGAGACAAACATCCAAGCAAGGTGGATCGGTCAATTCGCTTGTTGTTCCGCAGCTGATGGGCTTTGAAATTCCTGTCCCCGAGATTGATGAGCAACGGCGAATCGCCGATTTGCTGGACCGCTTCGACGCCCTCGTGAACGACATTACGTCGGGTCTGCCCGCCGAGATCGCTGCCCGCCGCGCTCAGTACGAGCACTACAGGGATCGTCTGCTGTCCTTCCCCGAGAAAGCTGTCTCCGGAAGCGACGCGTCGTAGAAACGTGTTCCCCTCGCGCGTGCGCGAGGGGAACACGAGGGCGTGACGTCAGTCTGCCGTCCACGAGTGGACTATGACGAGGCCCTGGTTCATCGGGTTTCGCGGGCACGGCCTGTATTCGAGCGGCCCATGTCAGTCCTTGGCCTTGCTCTTCAGACTGGTGTGCTCATCGACTCCGGCGAAAGGTGCCAACGGACGCTCAGATGAGAACGGGATGCTTCAGATAGTAGCTGCGCATTGCGTCCTGGGTAATGACTGTGTCTGATGGTTCGGAGGGCTTCCGGCCGTCGCGCGCATCGAGCCAGGGTGATTCTCGGTGTGTGCGTTCGCTCAGCTCAGCACCAGTCGCGTGTCCCATCGCAGCACACACATTGTCGATAACAGAACGTTCGTGATCGGTCAGAGTCGACGAATCGCCGCCTTCTAGCTCGCCTGGACGAATCAGAAACTTTCCGCGATGCAGGGCATAGAGTTCCGGAACGACCGGGCCGCCCCGCCACGCCTGAAAGTCCTCCGGGAAGAGCTGCACTCCATACTGCGCGAGGTGCTGAGCCTGGGAGTAGAAGGCAAGCTTCTGGAGCTTCATGGTCGTGATCGTATCCGTGCGCTCCAGGATGTAGGTCGCGACATCAACGACTGAACGTGCCATGATGTCCCCCTTCCTCAGATGAGCTTCCGCATCACTATACTCTGAATATGAAGCAAAATCAGCGGGAACGCGTGAGTCGCGAGGCGGCTTCCAAAGCTGGAAAATGCCTCAAGACTAGTAAAGGGGCTCTTCGCATTTTGGGGTGTGGGGGTGGTGGTCGAAGCGTCCCGGGGATTGTGGACAGTGTCGTGGGACGACGACCGAACACAGGA
>CALHID010000052.1 GCA_938030835.1 uncultured Actinomyces sp.
GAGGCATGCGAAAAGCACCTGCCAGGTCTGCAGTCCCCAGAAGGCGGGCTTTGCCGCACCACCGGTTAGGCGTACAACACCCATATTGATGAGGCCGGCGAAGAACAGGCCGAGGATGATCGCCAGCTGACGGAAGCCAATTAGGCGGCCTCGGATATCAGCCGGTGCAATTTCTGCAACGTATCCGGGGGCAACGGTGGTTGCTGCGCCAAAACCAATGCCGCCGACAATGCGGGTGAGGAGAAGGAAAGGATATCCGAAGCTTCCCAGAAGCGGTGAGATCGGTCCAAGGAGTGCTTCGAAGAGAAGGAAGGGGCCAACCCACATCAAGGTTGTCTTACGGCCGATCTTGTCGGAAATACGTCCCGCTCCAAGTGCGCCAATGAGGCCGCCAATAACACCGGCCGCGCCGGCAACGCCCTGGAGGAATGGGCCGAGGTGGAAGGTGGTGCCGACCGCTTTAATTGCGGCGTTGAGGACCATTCCTTCGAATCCGTAGAAGAAGGGGCCCAAGGTTGCAATGAGTGCAAGGAAGGTGGCGTATTTCCGCGCCCGACGTTGAGCTTCGGTCAGCGGAACTGCCGTACGTGAGGTTGACATGAGGTCCGTCCTTAAAGGGGAGAGGAATGAACTCATCGGATTGATCCGTGATGCCTCATCTTTGAGGCACTTACACGCTATCGCCGAGTGAATTTTGGGCGTTGGCGTGGACAAAATTAATTTTTGTGAGCTGTGCCACAGAAAATACATTTCTTCTCACAGGAAAACCTTAGGTGCGACATAAAACAGACATAGAGGTGGTCCATAACTTGAAGACCAAGACGACAGGGCAGATGCCCCAGAGGAAAGGAATGCGCATGAGTGCAGAAGATATGAACAAGGACCACCTGGACGAGACTCGAGTCATTGATACACAGGCCCAGGATGCGCAGGCACCTGATACACATGCCGACAAGACGACCTATGTGAATGTCGCTTATCAGAAGGAAGATGGAACCTACGAAGGTGCTTGGCTTCCCGCTGATGAGGTTGTCTCTCACGAGGCCTCAGCAAAGCCCTCTTGGAAGAAGAAGGCAGTAGCCGCCGGTGCTGCAGCAGCTTTCTTGGTTGCAGGTTTTGGTGCTGGTTGGGCAACGAGTTCGGTTGCCTCTCCCGCTCCGACGCAGCAATCGCAGGCGGCGCCCGGACAGCCGGGTCAGGGTGGTCCGGGAGGTCAGCAAGGCCAGGGCGGTCCCGGTGGACAGGGGATGCCTGGCGGTCAGCAGGGTCAGAACGGCCAGCAGGGCATGCCTGGCGGTCAGGGTGGTCCCGGCGGTCAGCAAGGCCAGAGCGGCCCTGGTGGACAGGGTATGCCTGGTGGTCAGCAAGGCCAAGGTGGCCCTGGTGGACAGGGTATGCCTGGCGGTCAGCAAGGTCAGAATGGCCAGCAGGGTATGCCTGGCGGTCAGGGTGGTCCGGGAGGCCAGCAAGGCCAGGGTGGTCCGGGCTCTCAGAACGGATCCTCCAAGAAGGGATCTGAGAACTCAACTGCAAAGAAGAAGGCGGCAGAGAACTCTTCTCAAAGCTCTGACTCCCAAAACTCTGATTCCTCTTCTAAGTAATGAGGGACTCCCGGTAGGGGTGCTCGACGCTACCACGGCGCCTGGGCGCCCCTACTTCTTTTCGTAGACGAAGGGGGTATCGGGCGGATTAACGGGAGTAATGTTCGTTGCCCTCAGATAGAGGGCTTTCGAATTGCGAACTTCCAAGGTTCCCTGAATGCGAACCCATTGATCTGCCTGCGGCACGAATGAGGTTGTGTTATTCACGGCAAAACCTAAGGCATAAGCATCAGCTGCACAGCACCACATGGTCATTCGGGATAAGCCGAAGCTGTCATCTGGACCGAAGGGCGGCATCCCTGCCTCTGAAGAGGCTTTATCTTTTGGCAAGACGAAACCGGTTACCTCGATTGTTTTCCCATCCCACTGATCGGGGTGAGTCACCATATTGATGACGCTCTCGTAGTAATTATTTGTGTCGATCACGCGGTCGGCATGGAACTGTGCTCCGGAAGAAGAATCTGAAGATGAGGGGACAGACACCTGTGAAATAGCGGTCGCTGAGTTCGTTGACCCAAGGAAGCTTGAAGGGGCCAGTGAAAAAGGTAGGCACCATGCAATGACTGGAATAAGAAGATAAGCCGCATTCGCGCGTGTTCGGTGAGT
>CALHID010000053.1 GCA_938030835.1 uncultured Actinomyces sp.
GCGCGAAGCACGGTGGTGGGGTGGCTGACGGGGAGTGAGCTGGCCTGCTCTGTGAAGCGGAGCTGGCGGTGGCGTGGGTGCGTTTGAACCCGGTTCTTGTGGAGGCGGATCTGCCACACGTGGGGCGGTGACCGGGACTAGGTGTAAAGCTCGCGGCGGTACACTGGGCTGATGAGTAGTGGTGTGCAACCAAGTCGAGCGATCGAGTCAAAGACGCTTGAACGTCGTATCGTGTGGATTGTTTCGATAGCTGCAATCGTTTTTTCAGTTGTGTCGTTCTGCTTACGTGTGAACGAGCGACTGTATGGGCAGAACCGTTATCTTATCCTTTGTTTCGGTCTCTTTATGGTCGTATTTCCTTTTCTTATGTTTCTAAGAAGATTCCAACACTCGACATCACCTTGGCAGAAATATGCAACAGTGGAGATTGTCGTGCAGGCAATATTCTGTTGTAGCTTCTCGTTAATATTTCGCTTGTTAGGCGGAGCTCCACTTGCGCAGTTTTATGGTGTTGGGGAATCTGGGATTCTCTCAGCGTATGAATCGATTTTTGTCTGGTTTATTTGTTTCATTGCGCTGTTGATCCAACGCCATTTTATGCTTTCAGATAGTCTCTCTCGTGAGGGCAATGTAATTGTTGGTGGATGTCTCGGAGTGATTGGCGTTCTCATGCCAAAATTGCTTGACTCGTATGAAATGCTACAGGCATATTGTTACGATTTTTCCTGTGGTGCAGATAATCAACTGGGAATAGCGCAGTATGAGGTTGCAATTGCTTCGTCCGCATCCCTTGCTACCCTGTTTGCAGCTGGTGTGCTTGCGCCTACATGGAAACTCTGGATATTTGGGTTGTATGCCGATGATGATCGTGAGCCCCTTGATGGGGGAGAGCTACAAGCTGCCGAGGAGTCTAAGCTTCAAGAGTCGTCTCTTTCGTCCTCTGGGCTTCAGCAACCACCTTATCGTAACTCGATCCCTCATCCTCTCTTGGGAGCAGCGGTCAGTGGTGTTGTCGCCGGGGTGTGTTTCGCGGTTGTGAACCGTCTCTTCAGTCGCCGATGAACTGCGTTGCCCTGTGCTTTGGCTGGTGAATCGAGGAGTGTTGACACATTGTGGCTTGTTGCTAAGTGGTGTTACACCACTTAGCGGGGTATTACACCAGCTCGGAGGTGGTGTAATGCTCCCTAACTGGTGTAATGCCCCCTAACTGGTGCAGACCTGCCCAATCTAGCTCGCTGAGAAGCTTGCTGGAGCGGCTATGGAGCAGCGCATGCCGCGCACGAGCTTGTTGCCAAGTAGCAGTGCACTACTTAGCGCAGCGTTGCACTATTTAGCGTGGCATTCCACTAGATAGGAAGCAGTGCAATGACCTCACAGCTAGTGCATCGCTGCTGTATCTAGTGCAGTGCTGCAGGGCCTCGCCCATTGAACACTGGCAGGAGGCACTGTTGGCGACAAATTCCACGCCGACGCTTGTTACCGATCAGGTTGAATCCCGCGATAGTGCACAAGGCATCTAGATGCACCGCGATGTGGTACCGCGAAACGTCAAGAAACCTGACGCGTCAGGCCAGCGGCCAGGACGGCGCATTGCCCGCAGTTTCGCCCGTGCCGTCCCCGCCGTGCAGCAGGTCCGCGACCCACGCGCGACCCGCACGGAAGGCATCGTCCGTCGTACCCGGGGCAACCGACGCGCGCACGCCGTCGACGCGCGGGTAGGAGCCCATGAAGCGGACCTCCGGCGAGTAGCGGTGTA
>CALHID010000054.1 GCA_938030835.1 uncultured Actinomyces sp.
CGCGCCATGATCAGCAGCGCCGAGGCAACGCGCTCTTGCAGTGCACGACGACGCGCGGGTGCAACGTAGGTTTCGAGTGCCTGGTCGAGGTGGCGCAGGTACAGTCGCAGCATGGTTGCGTTGCGCTCTGCGGGCAGGGCACTGAGGAGGAGCATCAGGTAATCGCGCGCAGGCATTTCGCCATCGCGGGTCATGTCCCAAGCCGAGGCCATGATGACACCGCGAGTCAAGGAATCCTCGAAGCGGGAGATATTGCGAATTGCGAAGTCAAGAGACTGCGGATCCAAGCGAACCTTTGCGTAGGCCAGATCTTGGTCGTTAATGAGGATGAGATCGGGGCGTGCGATTCCCTGAGCTTCCTCGACAATGGTCGAGGCGCCATCAACATCAAGTTCCTGGCTGAAGACGCGAGAGATAGTCCCTTCTTCGTTTGCGCTGTAACCGGAAACGATCAAGCGGTGAGGACGAAGTGAAGACCCCTCAGAGAAGGATTCCTGCAGCACAGCAAGTTTGGTGATTGTCCCGTTATCGTCGACCTCGATTTCGGGGCGAAGCAGAGTGATGCCTGCTTCTTCCAGCCAGACTCGCGACCACTGCTTGAGATCGCGACCCGAGGCCTTCTCGAGTTCGTCAAGAAGATCTGCCAAGGTGGCGTTCTGGTAGGAGTGCTTGGTCAGGTATTCATGCAGGCCCGCGAAGAAGTGATCGCGTCCGACGTAGCTGACCAGCTGGCGAAGAACCGATGCTCCCTTGGCGTAGGTGATACCGTCGAAGTTCACCTCGACATCGGCAAGATCGCGAATCTCGGCGGTAATGGGGTGAGTGGTTGGGAGCTGATCCTGGTTCATGCCCCAGTCCTTGCGGAGCATGAAGCCGGTCCAACCTTCTGTGTACTCGGTTGCTTCGGCCAGAGCCAAGTGGCTCATGAATTCAGCGAAAGACTCATTGAGCCACAGATCGTTCCACCACTTCATGGTGACCAGATCGCCAAACCACATGTGTGCCAGCTCGTGGAGGATCGTATTGGCACGGGCCTCTAGGTCTGCAGTCGTGGGACGGGTCCGGAAAATGTACTGGTCACGGAAAGTGACACAGCCGGCGTTCTCCATCGCACCCGCGTTGTATTCGGGGACGAAGATCTGGTCGTAGGTCTTGAAGGGGTAAGGAATACCATAAGCGGCCTCGAAGAAGGAGAATCCCTGGCGGGTAATTTCGAGGATACGATCAGAATCCAAGGAGTCGATGAGGGATGCGCGGCACCATACGCCGAGGGGAATCGTGCGGCCATCACTGGAGACTAGGGAATCGGTAACGCCCTGGTAGGGACCAGCGATAATCGCAGTGATGTAGGTGGAGATGCGCTCGGTTTCTTCGAAACGATACGTCCAGCGGTCGTCGTGAACCTCAGGCTCGGGGGTAGCCGAGTTCGAGAAGACCTTCCAGCCTGCAGGAACGGTGACCGTGAAAGTAAAGGTCGCCTTGAGGTCGGGCTGCTCGAAAGTTGTAAAGACGCGGCGGGCATCGGGAACCTCGAACTGCGAGTAGCAGTAGGCCTGTGAATCTGCGGGGTCCACGAAGCGGTGCAGACCTTCGCCGGTGTGCATGTACTGGCAGTCGGCCTCGACAGTCAAAGTGTTGTGGGCCACAAGGGGAGGAAGGGTAATACGGTTGTCCTGGTGAATCACCGGGTCCAAAGTTTCACCGTTGAGAACGATCGAATGAACGTTATTCGAGACTAGATCAGCGAAGGTCGCCTCGCCCTCAGTAGCACTGAAGGTAACGGTGGTGCGAGAAAGGAAGTCCCTGTCTCCGCGAGTGAGGTCGAGTTCGACGTCGTAGTGATCTACCGAGATCACTGCTGCGCGCTGCTGTGCTTCTTCGCGCGTCAGGTTCAGGCCAGGCATTGCGTACCTTCCAATTGTGTTGACGATTCACACGCGCATGCTGCGCGTAAACGTGTTTATTTTTGCATGTTTAAGCCGATGGCGCGAACCTTGCCGCGTCATCTGTTGCATTGTTGTGACGAAATGAAAGCTCAGTTGTCCGGGCTACCAAATATGAACGCGTTCGTTGGGGGCAATCCACAGCGCGTCATCGGGACCCAGATCGTAAGCCTCGGCGAAGGAATCCATGTTTGCGACAACCTGGTTGCAACGGAATTCTGCGGGGGAGTGCGGGTCAATACTCAGGAGCTGCTTGGCGAATTCGCGCCGGATAGCAGTCCTCCACCCGCGTGCCCAGGAAGTGAAGAAACGCTGCGCCGCGGTTAATCCGTCGATCACAGGGGCAGTTTCCGGTCTCTCTCCCTTTTTATTCAAACGAGAGACGTAGGCCTGCCAGGCAATAGAAAGGCCGGCGAGATCTCCAATGTTTTCACCCAGGGTTAATGCCCCATTGACATGGAGCGGCGGCTCCTCACCCTCAAGATCACGCGGGGTAAGAGCATCGTATTGTTCGATCAGGCGCTTTGTGCGTTCTTCGAAACGAGCGCGATCCTCCTCAGTCCACCAGTTCTCCAGATTTCCCTCTGCATCGAAACGTGAACCTTGGTCATCGAATCCATGTCCAATTTCATGACCGATAATCGCACCGATTGCACCGAAATTTGAAGCGTCATCGGCCTTTGGATCAAAGAAGGGCGCTTGAAGAATGGCCGCGGGGAAAACAATTTCGTTCATCGTCGGGTCGTAGTAAGCATTGACCGTTTGAGGCGTCATATGCCATTCACTCCGATCGACGGGGCCGCCCAACTTATCCCAGCGGCGTTGAACGTGGAACCTAGTCGCGGCCTCGACAGTATCAACAAGGGAAAGGGACTCCACCTTCAGTGGGGAGTAGTTGATCCAGCGGTCAGGGTAGCCAATCTTCGGGGTGAAAGTGGAGAGTTTCTTAAGAGCTGCAGCTCGGGTCTCTTCACCCATCCAGTCACAGGTGGACAGAGCCTGGTGATAGGCCTCAAGGAGAGAATGAACAAGCTCGTCCATGATTGCCTTGTTTTCAGGAGGGAAGTGGCGCGAGACCCAAATTTCACCCATGGCCTCGCCAAGGAGGGAAGATACCAGGGACAGACCGCGCTTCCAGCGGGGGCGAGGTTCCTCGGTTCCTGAAAGAGCTCGACCGTGGAAGTTGAAAGATGCCTCAATGAACTCACTCGACAGCAGCATCGCGTATTCGTCAATGAGTGAATGCTCCATCCACAACTTCAGCGTTTCAAGATCCGTTTGAGCCCAGAGCTGGGTTGCATGTTCTAGGAAGTCTGGCTGGGAGACGTTTAGAGTATCGATCTTTTCGATGGGAAGATGCGCGGACGCAGCCCATTCATCCCAGGGGAATGACGGATAGGAGTTGCACAGTTCCTTCCATGTCATGGGGTGATCAGCCAAGAGCGGGTCGCGGTTCGAGACTGCATCTCGGTGGAAGGAAGCAATCTGTGTTTCCAGCTCTTTCACCGCGTGAGCATGTTCAGCCGCCTGCTCCTCATCAATTCCAACAAGGGTGAAAAGGGTGGCAACGTAGGTTTCCCAGGCCTCGAGGATTGGGCGATGCTGTTCCTCGCGGTAGTAGGCCTCGTCGGGAAGTGAAATACCGCTTTGGTAGATATCCAATTGGTGTTGGCTGGAGTTGTGGGCATCGGTGCCGACATAGCTCCCGAAGAGGCCACCAATTCCTTCGTAGCGGAAAGTTCCCATGAGACGTGCGAGTTCGAGGTAAGTGCTCACGCTGTGCAGTTGCTCAAGCTTGCCTGCAATAGGGGAGTAGCCCGCGGCCTCGACAGCTTCTTCGTCCATGAAGGTGCCGTAGAGATGAGCGATTAATTCTGCATTGTGTCCCGGGATCTTGCCTGAGCTCGCATCCTCGGCAATCTCTTTTTCCCACAGCTCTGATTGATCGTGGAGCTGGTTGAAGATACCGTCCATCGGGCGATCTGCAGGAATCTTGTGAGTGGCAAGCCATTGGCCGTTGATGAAGCGGTAGAAATCGTCTTGAGGACGGTAGTTTAGGGTCTCAGTCATAGGGACACTGTACGTTGCTCAGACCTGCGATTGCACCCCCTAATGTTTAGGGATACCTAAGTTTCCTGCGAATGATTACATGGTAAACACCCCTGTTTGCACATATGTGCAAAACGGTGTGGGCGGATGTGCAGAGACTCGAAAAGAGTAATGATTTAAGCGGTACATAAGCTCAAACAGAATTAAGGAACAGCGAACGCTATGAGGACGATGGAGACCGATGTCGTAGTCATTGGCGGCGGCTCAACCGGCGCCGGCGTTGTCCGCGATGTTGCAATGCGCGGATTCCGCGCGATACTTCTTGACCGAGCCGACATGGCTCAAGGAACCTCAGGTCGCTACCACGGCCTGCTTCACTCCGGTGGACGCTACATCGCATCCGATCCAGAATCGGCGACCGAATGTGCCGAAGAGAACGCTATCGTCTCGCGTATTAATGCCGATGCGGTTGAAAAGACAGGCGGCCTTTTCGTCACGACATCCGCAGATGATGAAGAGTACGCCGATCTCTTCCTTGAGCGTGCGCGAGCGGCCCACGTTCCCGCCGAAGAGATTTCCCCCGCCGAGGCCCTGCGCCGTGAGCCTCGACTAGACCCCCACCTCAAGAGGGCCTTCGCGGTTGAAGATGGAACCGTTGATGGTTGGCGTATGACGTGGGGTGCAGCTCGCTCCGCTATTGCCTACGGTGCTGAGATCCTCACCTACACGCGAGCAACCGGAGTTCAGCGATCGGAGGATCGCATCGAAGCGGTTTTCGCGCGCGATGAACGAACCGGCGAAGACATCCGTATCGATTGCTCCTTCGTTTTGAACTGCGGCGGTCCCTGGGCTGGACAGATTGCTGCTCTTGCTGACTGCCATGGCGTTGAGGTTGTCCCCGGTGCGGGCATCATGATCGCAATGAATCACCGCCTCTCTCAGACGGTCATTAACCGTTGTATCTGGCCAGCAGATGGCGACATCTTGGTTCCGGTCCACCCGGTGTGCATCATTGGCACGACGGACCTGAAGGCTGAAGATCCGGATAAACTTCCGATTCTTGCCGACCAAGTTCAGCAGATGCTCGATGCTGGTGAAGCATTGATTCCTGGCTTCCGCCAATCGCGTGCTCTTCACGCTTGGGCAGGTGCGCGGCCGCTGATTAAGGACAGTCGTGTCTCCGAGTCGGATACCCGCCACATGGCACGTGGAATGCATGTTGTCGACCACCTCAACCGCGACGGTGTTGATGGCATCTTGACGATTGCTGGCGGTAAGCTCACGACCTACCGTCTCATGGCAGAGCGCATCGTTGACATCATGTGTCAGCAGATGGGCGAGGATCGTCCCTGCCGCACAGCGGAAGAAGCTGTTCCCGAGGCAGAAGGAAAGTCGAACTACTACATCGGCCACCGCCTCGACGAAGTCGAACACCACGGAAAATCGCCTTCCAGCGAAGAGATTATCTGCGAGTGTGAATTGGTCACCCGCGAGATGCTCGAACGCACTATGGATGTGCTCCCCGGAGGCCAGCTTGACGACGTGCGTCGTCAGATCCGCCTAGGAATGGGACCCTGTCAAGGTGGCTTCTGCTCGCAGCGCAGCGCAGGAATTGCGCATGAGCGCGGCGATATTGATGCTCCTCGCGCGAACGAATTGCTTCGTTTGTTCCTGAAGAACCGTTGGATTGGTTTGTGGCCGATCCTCTTCGGAAAGCAGGCACGCCAGGCTGCCTTGGATAACTGGATCCACGAAGGAACCCTTGACGTCGAGCATTTACCGACCGCCCCCGACGCGGTTCCGCGTGAATGTGAATACTGGGATGCCCTTGAAAGCAAGGATGAAAACCCCGCAGCTGGGGAAGAGAAGGAAGGTCATACTCATGCGTGACGCAGTCGTTATCGGAGCGGGCCTTGCCGGTCTTGCTGCCAGCATCCGACTGGCACAACGCGGAGCGAAGGTCACTCTTGTCACCAAGGGAATTGGCGGACTCCAACTGGGACAGGGAACAATTGATGCCCTTGGATATGCCCCCGAGTTCGTTCAGCATCCCCTCGAGGCGATTGAGAACCTGGCCAGTGAACGTCCTGAGCATCCCTACGCGCGACTTGGCGTAGATTCGGTCGCCCAATCCTTCGAATGGATTCGTGAGCTTCTTGGTCCCGAACGCCTCGTTGGATCGCTTAACCATAACGTTCGCATCCCAACTGCACTGGGCGCTCTTCGTCCCACTGCGTTGTATCAGCCTTCGATGGAGGCTGGAATTCCGGTTGGCCAGGAATTCCTGATCGTCGGTTTCAACCGACTCAAGGATTTCTACCCGGCACTGGCGGCAGAGAATCTGCGCTTGCAAAAGGATGTAAACGGTAATCCGATTTCGGCGCGCTCTGCCTACGTCGATTTGGACGTTCGCGGTGAAGAACGCGATACGACGGGAACCAACTTCGCCCGCGCGCTCGATCTGAAAGAAAACCGTGTTCGCTTGGTTGAACTGCTCAAGCAGATCGTTCGTCCCGGTGAAACGGTTGGTCTTCCTGCCGTTCTAGGACTCAATGATCCGACTGCCTGGAAAGACATCCAGGAGATGCTCGGTCACCCCGTCTTCGAGATCATTTTGCAGCCGCCGTCGGTTCCCGGAATGCGTCTCAACCAGGAGCTCACCGAGATCGCGAAGGCAAACTGCCGCGTCATGCTGGGATCGTCTTTGGTTTCTTACGAGGCCGATGGCGACCGACTGCGCAGCGTGACCATTTCAACCGCGGGACACCCGCGCACCATTGAAACAAAGACTCTGATCCTTGCAGCCGGTGGTTTTGAGTCCGGCGCTCTGGAGATTGATTCTTACGGCAACGTCAGCGATACCGTGATGGGCCTTCCGCTGACCGGTGTTGATACCACCTTGCTGAATGGTGATTTTTGGGGAAGCGAACAGCCTCTTTTCAAGGTTGGTTTCGATGTCGATGAGCGCATGCGCGTGTGCACTCCGGGCGCAGGCCCCGTGTACACCAATGTGTATGCGGCCGGCGGAAACCTGAGCGGTGCAACCCGTTGGAAGGAAAAGTCCGGTGACGGAATTGCACTGGCAAGCGCTCTGCGCGCAGCGGATTCGATTGTGGAGGAACTTCAATGAGCCTGGAAATGGCACCCGTCGTCGAAGAAAGTGACGTTCTGGGGATTAACGAAGGCGAATTCGGCCTTCGGTCAACCCTAGATGCCTGCGTGAAGTGCACGATCTGTGAAACGCAATGCCCGGTCATGCGCGTGACAGATCTCTTTGCTGGCCCCAAGTACTCTGGACCGCAATCTGAGCGCTATCGCAAAGATGGTCACATCGTTGATCACTCGATTGACTACTGCTCCTCCTGTGGTACCTGCTCGCTGGTATGCCCGCAGGGAGTGAAGGTCACTGAGATGATCCACCATGCGCGTACCGACATGAAGAAGAAGCAGGGGATCCCGCTTCGTGACCAGCTGATTGGTCGTACCGGCCTGATCGGCTCCGTCATGACTCCTTTTGCACCCATTGCAAACTGGGCACTGGATGTGAAGCCGATTCGTGTCGCGATGGAAAAGGTCATCGGTGTTGACCGTAGCGCTCCCATGCCTCGTGCATATGGACGCACTTTCGAAAGCTGGTTCAAGAAGCACACTCCGCTTCCTGAATCGGGCACAAAGGGACAGGTCATCTTCTTCCACGGATGCGCCGGTCAGTACTTTGAGGTCGAAACCTCCATCCACTCCGTCTTGGTTTTGGAGCACCTGGGCTACGAAGTCCTTGTTCCGCACCACGGCTGCTGTGGTCTGGCTCTTCAGTCCAATGGCCTCTACGACGAATCGCGAAAGTATGTCTCGCGCCTGACGGATGACTTGCGCAAGGCTAATCGCGATGCGCCGATCATCTCCTCTTCAGGTTCCTGTGGTGGCATGCTCCGTCACGAAGCCCACGATATTTTGGGAATGGATACCCCCGAGCTTCGCGATGTTGCCTCGCGTACCTGGGATATCTGCGAGTTCCTTATTGATCTTTACGATCGCGGGGAACTTGACATGAATATGCAGCGTATCGATGTCACCATTCCGTACCACGCACCCTGCCAGCTCAAGTCTCAAGGACTGGGGATGCCCGCCGTTGAACTCATGAGCCTGATCCCCGGTGTGACGGTGAAGGAATCCCAGCAGCCCTGCTGTGGCATTGCGGGAACCTACGGAATGAAGAAAGAAAAGTACGCGATCGCTCAGGCGGTCGGAAAGCCCGTCTTTGACTTTGTCAAGCAGGTTAATGTCGAGCTTGCAGCGTGCGATACCGAAACCTGCCGCTGGCAGATCCGAACTGCAACGGGTGCGAATGTTGTTCACCCGATTTGGCTGCTTCACAAGGCCTACGGTCTTCCCGAAGGCTGAGATTTAAAGAGTATCCCCGGGCGGCGCGCAGACGATGCGCCCCCGGGGATATTACTGTTACCCCATGAGTACCTCTCGCCGTGTCGTTGTCACAGGAGCTTCCAGTGGAATCGGGGAAGCAACCGCCCGTCTTCTGGCTGAACATGGATGGCAGGTCGTTGCCGTAGCCCGACGCCGCGAGCGCCTAGAAGCCCTTGCCGATGAGATTGGTTGCGAGTATTGGGCAGCTGACCTTAGTGACTATGCGCAGGTGGAAGAGATGGCTGCGCATGTCTTGGAAGGCGGCCCCGTTGATGCGCTGGTGAATAACGCCGGCGGAGCTATCGGAGTTGATCGGGTCGCCGAGGCAGATCCTGCAAG
>CALHID010000055.1 GCA_938030835.1 uncultured Actinomyces sp.
ATCGTTCCTCTTCTGCCCCTGCACATCTTTGGCATTTTCTTGAACCTCACCTACACCGGCGAAGCGGTTCACATCATGCGAACCCTGATTCGCGTAGTTGTCATTGTTCTGATTCTGGAAGTAGTCATTCTGCTCACGCAGTACTTTGTTGCCGGTGCGGTAGGCCGCGTCAACCCCTTCAAGGCCATCTTCACCATGCTTCCGGCGTACCTGACCGCCTTGGGAACCTCGTCCTCGGCAGCGACGATTCCTGTCACCTTGCGCCAGACCCGAAAGAATGGCGTGTCCGATGCTGTTTCTTCGTTCACGATTCCTCTGTGCGCAACGATTCACCTGGCCGGTTCAACCTCGAAGATTTTCGCTTTCGCCTTTGCGATCGTCTACACCCAAGGCATGACGGTCACCACCACGCAGTGGGTCGGATTCATCTTCATGCTCGGCATCACCATGGTGGCTGCTCCGGGCGTCCCCGGCGGCGCAATTATGGCCGCTACCGGTATCTTGCAGTCGATGCTGGGCTTCGATGATTCTGCGGTTGCCCTGATGATTGCCACCTACATTGCTCTTGACTCCTTCGGAACTGCAACGAACGTAACCGGCGACGGTGCAATCGCGATCATCATGGACCGCGTCACCGGCGGCAAGCTGGGACCCGAGGGCGATTCTGAGCACACTCGTGAGCTGGCATTTGACGGCATGGCCTACCTGCACAAGGTCTCAGTCGAGGGTGTCGTGACCCAGGAAGAACTTGCAGAATCTGCGGCATTGAACGGCGTAACAATCACCGAAAGCCCGCGTTCCTGAACGTTTTTTCACGCGGGATCAAGGGTGGATGCAACTGCGTGCGTTAAGCAATAGACTTAAAGCAGTTGTTCACCGATGATCACTGTGGAAATGGAGCACGACTCGTGGAGCAAGTGAGTGTCGCAAGCGCGTCCGAGCCCGTAAAGATTGGTGTCCTCACCTCCGGTGGCGATGCCCAAGGAATGAACGCTGCGGTTCGTGCGGTTGTCCGCACCGCGCTGGCACGTGGTGCTCAGCCCTACGCAATCCTCGACGGTTGGGCGGGAGCAGTTAAAGGCGGAGCTTCCATTCGCCAAATGAGCTGGTCGGATGCCTCGGGAATCCTTGCAGAGGGTGGGACCGTCATTGGGACTGCTCGCTGCCCCGAATTTCGTGAATACGAAGGCCGTCACGCGGCAGCCTTGCACCTGATTGAAAAGGGAATCGACCGTCTGGTCGTCATCGGCGGTGACGGCTCGCTGTCCGGTACGGAAGAATTCCGTACGGAATGGGCCCAACACCTCAGCGAGCTGGTCGATGAAGGGGCTATCTCTGCGCAGCAAGCGCAGCTGCATCAGCGCCTCTATATCGTCGGCTTAGTTGGCTCTATCGATAACGACATGGTCGGTACCGATATGACGATCGGGGCGGATAGCGCGCTTCATCGCATCGTTGACGCCATCGACCAGATTTCTTCGACTGCAGCCTCGCATCAGCGCACCTTTGTTGTCGAAGTCATGGGACGCCACTGCGGGTATCTTCCGCTCATGTCAGCGGTAGCCGGCGGTGCTGACTATGTCTTCACTCCCGAGGATCCGGCACGTGACGGCTGGGAAGATGAAATGGTCGAGCGCCTGAAAGAAGGGCGCGCTGCAGGGCGACGTGAATCGATCATCATCGTTGCCGAAGGCGCTACCGACCGCGCGGGTAACCCCATTTCCTCTCAAGACATCGCTGATGCCTTCAAAGAACGTACCGGAGAGGATGCGCGAATCACTATCCTCGGTCACGTTCAACGCGGCGGCGTTCCCTCCGCGTATGACCGCTGGATGTCCACACTCTTGGGCTTTGCCGCTGTCCAAGAGATCTTGAACCCAGCTGATCCTGATGTGGCCACAATTTTGGGTGTCCGCCACAATCGGGTCACTCGAATTCCACTCATGGAAGCAGTCCATCAGACTCGAGGGGTCAAAGACCTCATCAAGGCGGGGGACTTTGCGGCCGCGCAGGCAGCTCGCGGGCGTTCCTTCACTGTGATGGTTGGAATTAACCAGCTTCTGTCGACGCCTCCGACACTGGCAGAGAATCCTCCCAGTGGATCCGCTAAGCGCGTGGCCATCATCCACGCGGGTGGTCTTGCTCCCGGAATGAATACTGCCGCGCGTGCTGCCGTCAGGCTCGGTATCGCTAAGGGCTGGACCATGCTTGGCATTGACGGTTCCTGGGCAGGTCTTGCTGATAATCAGGTTCGCGAACTGACGTGGGATGACGTTGAAGGATGGGCATTCCACGGCGGTGCTGAACTTGGAACGCGCCGCCCCGTTCCCTCAGTGAACGAGTACTACGCCTTGGGACGCGCAATCGAACGCAACGAAATCGATGCCCTCTTGGTGGTCGGTGGTCTGAATGCATACTTGGCCGTCAAGGAAATAACCTCGGAGCTCGACCGCTACCCGGCTTTCCGCATTCCCATCGTCTTGGTCCCGGCCTCGATCGACAATAACCTTCCTGGCGCAGAACTGGCGATTGGCACCGATACCGCACTGAATAATGCCGTGTGGGCGTTGGATCGTATTAAGGAAAGCGCGGCCGCCTCCAAGCGCTGCTTCGTCGCAGAACTCATGGGACGACGCTGCGGCTACCTCACCCTCATGTCAGGAATCGCTTCGGGTGCCGAATACGCCTATTTGAATGAGGAAAACACGACC